>JAYUYQ010000250.1:0-4157 GCA_043752435.1 Betaproteobacteria bacterium | reverse complement strand
GGGCGATAGCGCGCTCGACAGCGTATTGCCCAGTGGCTCCAGCGAGGTCGCGCACCGGCTCACCCATTTCATCGCGGAAAATCCGAAAGCCGCGCGCGCCTTTCTCAAACTGGTCGAATACCCGCGCCCGATCAACACTGCAACCATCAGCGAGCTCAACAAGGACACGCCGGCTGCGGCTATCCCTGCGCTGCTGGCCCCGTTGCAGGCCGGCATGGATGTGGCGCTGGTGTCGGAAGCCGGTTGTCCGGCAGTCGCGGATCCCGGCGCTTTGCTGGTGCGGGCCGCGCACGACGCCGGCATCCGCGTCGTACCGCTGATCGGACCGTCAGCCATCCTGCTCGCGCTGATGGCGTCAGGCCTCAACGGCCAGAATTTTGCATTTCACGGTTATCTGCCGATCGAAAAAACCCGGCGCGCCTGGCATGCCCGCGATCTGGAGCAACGTTCGCGGCAGGACGATGCCACGCAGATTTTCATCGAGACGCCCTACCGCAATGACGCCTTGCTGCAGGCCGTGCTCGCGGAATGTTCACCGCAAACACTGTTGTGCATAGCCACCGACATCACCCAGCCCGGAGAGCAGATCATGACCCGCAGCATCGCCGACTGGCGCAGGAACATTCCGGAGCTGGACAAACGCCCGTCGGTGTTCCTGCTTTACTGCCCCAAGGGTACTCGCCGCGCTGCCTAATCACCCTTACCTGACCGCACCTATCTGACATTAAAGCTGCCAACCCCGCTGAATTTCAGCAGGGTTTCGGCGCTGGCGGCTCCGAAGCGCCTAGCAAAACGTTCGGCAATATTTTCCTGCTGTGTGTAGTCAACGATGTCTTCGGCCTTGATGACCTCGCGTGCGACATATTCCAGACTGCCCAGCGCATCGGCGAGGCCGAGGTCGATGCTTTTCTTCCCGACCCACAACAGACCTGAAAACATCTCCGGAGTTTCCTTCAGTCTTTTGCCGCGTCCCTGGCGCACCACCGTGATGAACTGCTGGTGAATGTCGTCGAGCATGGTCGCGGCATGGGCGGTATGTTCCGCCTGAATCGGTGAGAACGGATCAAGAAAGCCCTTGTTCTTGCCGGCGGCCAGCAAGCGGCGTTCAACACCGAGTTTTTCCATGGTACCGGTAAACCCGAAACCGTCCATCAGCACGCCAATCGAGCCGATGATGCTGGCTTTGTCGACATAGATTTTGTCAGCAGCCGCAGCAATGTAATACCCGCCCGAGGCGCAGATGTCCTCAACCACGGCATACAGCGGTATCTCTGGATGCTTGGCGCGCAGGCGCTTGATTTCATCGTAGATGTAACCGGCCTGCACCGGGCTGCCGCCGGGGCTGTTGATGCGCAGGATCACACCCTTGGTGTTTTTATCCTTGAAAGCCGCCTGCAGGCCGGCCATGATTTTGTCGGCACTCGCCGCGCTGCCTGGGGCGATCACGCCGCTGATATCGACCAACGCGGTATGGCTGCCCTGAGTTGCATCGTTTTTGTTATACCAGCCCATGCCGATGAACAGCAGCGCAAACAAGTACAGCAGCACCATCATCTTGAAAAACATGCCCCACTGCCGCGAGCGACGCTGTTCCTGAATCGCCGCCAGCGCCACTTTCTCCAATACGCCGCGCTCCCATTGGGAGTCACTCGGTTGTTGCTCAGACATATAATTTCCTTTAAAAACAATAGTTTACAAAAAATACTGCGGTTGTGTCCTATTTACACTCGTTGTCATTGCTGAAGCAGCCAGCCACGCAAACCCTGCAATTCATCCACCATCGCCAGCGGCTTGCACGCGGTCAGTGCCACACGCTCATGCGCCCCATAGGTTACGGCAACCGCGGCCACGCCGGCGGCATTCGCCATTTCCAGGTCATGCGTGGTGTCGCCGATCATCACCGTCGCTGCGCGCGGTATGGCCAGCGTCTCCATCACTGCTTCGAGCATGCCCGGATGCGGTTTGGAAAAACCTTCATCGGCACAGCGCGTGGTGTGGAAAAAATCGCCCAAACCGGTTTCCTGCAACGCGCGATCCAGTCCGCGGCGACTCTTGCCGGTGGCGACTGCCAGCATGAAACCGGTGGCATGCAGTTCGCGGATCATGTCCGCAGCGCCGCGAAACAAGGTGGTATCGACATCGCGGCGCAGGAAATGCACGCGGAAACGATCCAGCACTTTCGGGTACTCCGCCCGCGGCAATTCCGGCAGCACATAGGCCAGCGCATCCGTCAGTCCCAGCCCGATCACATATCGTGCGCGCTGGCTGCTCGGCACCGGCAAACCCAGCTCTGTGCAGGCCGCCTGCAGCGATTCGGAAATGGCTGCCGCGGAATCCATCAGCGTGCCGTCCCAGTCGAACACCAGTAACTCAAACTGCCGGGGCATATTTTTTTGTTTTTCCGGTGATTTCAATAAAGGCACGCAATTCTTCCGGCAGTGACGCCTCGAACGTCACCCGCTCACGGCTCAATGGATGGCGGACAACGATGCGCGAGGAATGCAGGAACATGCGTTTCAGGCCCTGCTTCGGCAGCGTTTTATTAAAGGGGAAATCGCCATACTTGTCGTCGCCGAGTATCGGAAAACCCAGGTGTGCCAGATGCACGCGGATCTGGTGGGTGCGCCCGGTCTTGAGTTCGGCATCAAGCAGGCTGTACGGGCCGACGCGCCGCTCCAGCCGGAATATCGTGATCGCCCGGTCACCCTCGGCGCCGACGTTGACCCGCCGCTCGCCCGACGAGCGCACATGTTTTTCCAGCGGCAGATCCACCAAGCGCTTGCGTTCGGTCCACAGGCCTTTGACCAGCACGCGATAGTGTTTCTCGATCTCGCCGGCCTGCATCTGCCGGTGCAGTTCCACCAGCGCCGCGCGCTTTTTGGCCAGCATCAGAACGCCGGACGTGTCGCGGTCGATGCGGTGCACCAGCTCGAGAAATTTGCTGTCGGGACGGGCCTGGCGCAGCGCCTCGATCACCCCGAAGCTGAGTCCGCTGCCGCCATGCACCGCCAGCCCCGACGGCTTGTCGATGACTAGCATTGCCTCGTCTTCAAACAGGATGACGGGGGTGTAAGCGTTCCTGGGCATGGGTCGGACGGCGGCAGGCTCTGCGATACGCACCGGCGGGATGCGCAGCAAGTCGCCGGCCTGCAAGCGGTAATCCGGGCCGATCCGGCCACTGTTAACGCGCACCTCACCGCTGCGCAGGATCCGGTACACATGACTTTTCGGCACGCCTTTAAGCCTACGCATCAAATAGTTGTCGATGCGCTGGCCTGCGTCGTCTTCGTCAACAGGGTGCCGCAATGTGTGTCGTAATGTGGAATCTTTACTTAACTTGTTCATTTACTTATACTTCTTGTCAGTGCTCCACCTAACGGACGACGCGGATGCCGAAATCGGCATCATGGGCATGAGCCCGGCGCGACGGAAATCCGAGACTGGGGTGCTCTGCAATAGATACCAGGATGACGCGAATGCGGCGACTGGACTGTTGCAAGTGCCACGGCAAACCACAGTGGCTGCAATAAAGTTTGCGATGAAAATTGCAAAAACGAAGATTGCAAAAATACAGGGTTAAAGTCGCTCACCAACGGAAGTAGCGATATTAGATGATTTAAGCGCTCAAGGCACTGTTTGAATTCCCGAATTTGCGCATTTACCCGCGCGAGTTCCTGCAAGACACACTGCATAACCAGGACACTGATCACGATCGATTCATGTAGTTGTCAATCGACTGAAATATTTTAAGTCCGCCGCCTGCGGGCGGCTGCCGTAGTGTGCATCCCGTGCAAATCCTTGAGCGCGGGAGAAGAGAAAATGAAACGCATGTTGTTCAATGCAACGCAGGCCGAAGAGCTGCGCGTTGCCATCGTCGATGGTCAGAAACTGATTGATCTCGACATCGAATCCGCCGGCAAAGAGCAGCGCAAAAGCAATATTTACAAGGGTGTCATCACCCGCATCGAGCCCAGCCTCGAAGCCGCCTTTGTCGATTACGGCAACGACCGCCACGGCTTCCTGCCGTTCAAGGAAGTCGCCCGCGCCTACTTCAAGGCCGGCATTGATGTCGGCCACGCCCGCATCCAGGATGCCCTGAAGGAACGTCAGGAAATCATTGTCCAGGTCGACAAGGACGAACGCGGCAACAAGGGCGC
>JAYUYQ010000249.1:0-10309 GCA_043752435.1 Betaproteobacteria bacterium | reverse complement strand
TCGGCGCCACTTTTCAGGTTCTCGACCGTCGCAGTTTCCACGGCCAGCGCGGCTTCGAGGCTGTCCTTGACGGCGAGCAGCTCGGTGGCGAAATTTTCCACTGCGTATTTGTGCGCGTTGGCGACGTCGCTTATCGAGCGTTTGCGGATGTTTTCGGTTTCGGCTTTGGCGCGCAGGAAGGCGTCGTGATTTTCCTGGGCTTCGGCTTCGGCGGCTTGCAGCAATGCTTCTGCTGAGGGCGCGGCTTCAGGGGCTGCGGGTTCAGCGGATTCTGGAGTGGATTGGTCTTGTTGTTCTTGGGACATAGCATTCTTGTTTTCGTGGTGGATTAACTGTTGGCATGTTGGGCTGACCCTTTGGATTTCAAGGATATTTTTTAATTATTATAAGTATTTGATTTCATTATTATTTTGTAATCGTCGGTGGTGTGGTTGGGCAGGATTGCCGAGGGTAGCCCGACGGCTAGTCACTTTTCTTGTCTCGCCAAGAAAAGTAACCAAAAGAAGGGGCGCCCCGGACTCGGTGCTGCGAAGCAGGGGTGCGGGTAGGGGCGCCGGTGGCTGCGATCAGCGATCGTGGACCGGGGCGCCGGTGGCTGCTCCCGCAAACGGGCCTGCGGCTAACGAGTCGCAGCCACCCCCAGGCTCGCCGGTTCTTCGGACTTCCCTGCGCTGCTCGCCAAGCCGGGCGGCTGCCACCCAAGGTGACTTCCTTCGGGGCGCGGAACTCGCCCTCGCAAAATGCGCGAGGGCTCAGACAGTCCTCGCCGGGCGCCCCGGACTCGGAGTCGCGAAGCGTGGAGCGGGTAGGGGCGCCGATGGCTGCGTTCAACAATCGTGGACCGGAGCGCCGATGTCTGCTCCCGCAAACGGGCCTGCGGCTAACGATTCGCAGCCATCCCCCCGGCTTGGCTGTGCTGATCGGCGGCTCACATGGGCAGAGTGAGTGTGCTTAGTGTTTTGCGCCCAAGCTGACTGCGCGGTCGCGCGAGGCTTTGCGATTCTCAGGTGTTGTGGTGTTGCTCCAGCCCAGCACATTCTTCAGCACGATGTCGGTCAGTGCGTGGATCCAGTCGTCGCGTTCGTTAAGGCAGGGAATGTAGTGCAGTTCCTTGCCGCCGTGGGTAAGGAAGTCACCTTTGGCTTCAATCGCGATTTCTTCGAGCGTTTCCAGGCAATCGCTGACAAAGCCGGGGCAGACCACGTCGACGCGGCAGGTTTTCTTTTTGGCTAAGCCCTTGATCACTTCGGAGGTGTACGGCTTCAGCCATTCAGCGCGGCCAAAGCGGGACTGGAAGGTCACTGAATAAAAATCGGGTTTGAGGCCGATCTGTTCGGCAATCATGCGGCCGGTCTTCAGACATTCGCAGTGATAAGGGTCGCCGAGGTCCAGCGTGCGCCTCGGCACGCCGTGGAAACTCAGCACCAGATGGTCGCCGCGGCCGTGTTTGAACCAGTAGTCCTGGATGTTCTGTGCTGCCGACTTGATGTAACCCTCGTGGTCGTGGAAATGCCGCACGGTGCGCACTGCGGGCTGATTTCGCATGCGGCCGAGGATCTCGAACGCGGTATTGAAGGCAGTGGCGGTGGTGCTGGCTGAATACTGCGGATACAGCGGCAGCAGCAGGATGCGGTCGCAGCCCTGTTGTTTCAGGGTTTCCAGCTTTTCGCGGATCGAGGGTTTGCCGTAACGCATCGCGTGTTCGACCACATGCGGCTGTTTCAGCCGTTCGCCTAGGTAGCCGCGCAGCATCGTCGCCTGACGTGCGGTATGCACTTTCAGCGGCGAACCCTCCTTGGTCCACACTTGGGCATAACGCGCAGCCGAGGCTTTGGGGCGGGTGGGCAGTACGAACAGGTTGAGGATCAGCAACCAGATCGGGCGCGGAATTTCGACCACATAGGGATCTGACAGGAATTCGCGCAGGTAGGTACGCACTGCGCCGGGTGTCGCCGCATCGGGCGAACCGAGGTTGATCAGCAGGATGCCGATTTTCGGCGCAGTGCCGTGGGCAAACGACGGCTCTTTAGTGAAAAGTCCCATCAATCAGTGTGTGAGGCGGAAGTGCTGCGCTCAGCGCTGCGTCAAGGCGCTACTTAACAATTTTGCGGTGATGTCGACGATGGGAATCACGCGTTCATAGGCCATGCGTGTCGGGCCGATGACGCCGACGGTGCCGACGATCTTGCCGTCAACCTCATAAGGCGCCGTGACCACACTGCATTCGTCCAGCGGCGTGAGTCCGGCTTCGCCGCCGATGAAAATCTGTACACCTTGGGCGCGACTGGATACATCGAGCAGTTGCAGCAGCGTGGCGCGATGTTCGAACAAGTTGAACAGGTCGCGCAGCTTGGACATGTTCGACGACAGGTCGTTGATGCCGAGCAAATTTATGCCGCCGGAGATCACTACATCCTCGGCGGATTCGCTGACCGCCTGATCGCCGGCGGCAAGCGCAGCGGTCATCAGCTGCGACATGTCTTCGCGCAGTTGTTTCAATTCGGATTGCAAGCGGCGGCGGATTTCCTCGAAGGTGCAGCCGGCGTAATTCTGGTTGAGCATGTTGGCGGCCTCAATCAGTTCCGACGGCGTATAGGTTTTCTCGGTCTGGATGATGCGGTTCTGCACGTCACCTTCGGCGGTTACCAGGATCAGCAGCAGGCGCTTTTCGGCGAGGCGCAGGAATTCGATGTGGCGGAAACCGGCGCTACGCCGCGGCGTGACCACGACGCCGGCAAAGCGGGTGATTTCCGACAGCACCTGCGAGGCCGACGCGACCAGTTTCTGTGTGCTCTCAACCTGCAACTGGCCTTCGAGCTGGTTGATCTCGACGCGGTCCAGCGGCTTGATGGTGAGCAGTGTGTCGACAAAAAAGCGGTAACCGCGCGGAGTTGGGATGCGGCCGGCGGAGGTGTGCGGACTGGCGATGAGGCCCATGTCCTCAAGATCCGCCATCACATTGCGGATGCTTGCCGGCGACAGGTCTAGCCCGGAGAATTTGGAAAGCGCGCGCGAACCCACCGGCTGACCGTCAGCGATATAACGCTCCACCAGGGTTTTCAGCAGCAGCTGCGCGCGTTCGTTCAGCGCATGTGTTTCATTCGCCATGAATTGATTTTACACAAAAAGCACGGCGCCTCAGCACTCTCTGCAACAGAGCGCCAATGCGTTGTTTTTAATGACTTTGCACGGCACCGGGCGCAGAAGAATTATGGTTTAATGAGCGTCGAACAAAACAGCGGGTGACGCTCACCCCTCACCCTTGACCCCTCCTGAGGGGGGAAGGGAGATGAGAGATGAGCATGCATGCCCGCATGCTCATCAATTAACAATGGCCGCCATGCCCATTGCATTTCCCACTGTTGCGCTGATCGGTAAATACAAGACGCCGGAGATTGCCGGGCCAGTGATGAAGCTCGCGCGTTTCCTTGAAGAGCGCGGCGTCAAGGTGCTGCTCGACCGGTTGACCGCAGCGCATATCCAGAATTGTCCGTACGAAGTGCTGCTGCTCGAAGACCTCGGCCGTGAAGCTGATCTGGCGATTGTCATCGGCGGCGACGGCACCATGCTCAACATTGCGCGCACCTTTGCGCCCTGCGACGTCGCGCTGGTCGGGGTAAATCAGGGGCGGCTGGGTTTTCTGACGGACATTTCGCTGGACACGATGTTTGAAACCATGACCTCTATTCTCGACGGTCAGTATGTGACCGAGGAGCGCATGCTGCTGCAGTCCGAGGTCTGGAGTGGCAGCAACGGCGGCGGCAGTGGACAGGAATGTGTATTCGACGTGCTGGCCTTCAACGATGTGGTGGTGGCCAAGGGTTTCCGCGGCGGTCTGGTTGAAATTGAGGTGCAGATCGACGGCCAGTTTATTTACAACCAGCGTTCCGACGGCCTGATCGTGGCGACGCCTACGGGCTCGACGGCGTATGCGTTGTCATCCGGTGGCCCGATCGTGCATCCGGCGCTGAGCGTGATGGCGCTGGTGCCGGTGTCACCGCACACGCTGTCCAACCGGCCGATCATCATCAGTGGCGACAGCACCGTTGAAATCGTCGTGCGCAGCGCTGACGATCCGCGCGCGCATTTCGACAGCCACTCCCATTTTGACCTGCGCGAGAACGACCGCGTTGTCGTGCGCCGTTATCCGCACAAGATCAAGCTGCTGCATCCCGTCGGCCACAGCTATTACGCGATGCTGCGTGAAAAGCTGCACTGGAACATGGACTAATCAGGTTAGTGGTGACTGGTAATTGGTGAATGGTGAATGCCATCTACCAATTACCAATTACCAATCACCAATCACCGCCCATGCTGCAACGGCTTATCATTACCGACTTCGTCATCGTCGAGCGCCTGGAGCTTGAATTCGGCGCCGGCTTCACTGTGCTCACCGGCGAAACTGGTGCCGGCAAATCCATCCTGATCGATGCACTGGCGCTGACCTTAGGCGAGCGTGCCGATGCCATCGCCGTGCGCCAAGGTGCGGCCCGCGCCGATGTCACTGCTGAATTCGCCATCGACGGCAACAAGGCTTTGCAATCGTGGCTGTCCGACAATGACCTCGCAGGCGATGAAGGTGTGTGCCTGTTGCGGCGCGTGGTCGAAGCCTCGGGCCGTTCTCGCGGCTTCGTCAACGGCCATCCCGCCACTGCGGCGCAGTTGCGCGGCGCCGCTGATTTCCTGGTCGACATTCACGGCCAGCACCAGCACCAGTCCCTGAGCCGGTCGGCGACGCAGCGCGCGCTGACCGATGCCTATGGCGGCATGGCGGCGCAGGCGGAGCTGGTGGCCGATACCTGGCGTACCTGGCAGCGGCGGCGCGAGGAACGATTGGCGTTCGAGGGTAACGCCGCGGCGATCAATGCCGAACGCGAACGCCTTGAATGGCAGTTGCAGGAACTTGACGCACTGAAACTGGAGCCTGGCGAATGGAGCAAGGTCGGCGCTGAGCACGCGCGGCTGGCGCATGCGGCGAGTCTGATCGAAGCTGCGCAGGCCGGGGTGGAAATGTTGACCGAGGGCGAGGGCGCGGCGCTGGCGCAGTTGAACAGCGTGATTGCCCGGCTGCAGCCCTTGCTGGCGCATGATGCACGTCTTAAAGACATCCTTGATGCGCTGGTGCCCGCGCAGATCCAGTTGCAGGAGGGTGCAGGTGCGCTGCGCCATTACGGCGAACGCACCGACCTCGATCCGCAGCGTCTGCGCGAAGTCGAGCAGCGCCTGGATGCGCTGTATGCTGCCGCGCGCAAGTACCGTGTCGAAGCCGATGCGCTGCACGAACTGGCTGAACACACGCGGCAGCGGCTGGCGGAGCTGGGGGCCGGTGGTGATCCGGAAACCCTGCGTGCGCGTGAGACCGAAGCCGAGGTGGCGTATCGCGAGGCCGCGAAAAAACTGACGGCGGGTCGCAAAAAGGCGGCGAAAAAACTCGCCGAAGCCGTCACTTCCGGCATGCAGGAACTGGCGATGCAGGGTGGTGTCTTCGAGGTGGCGCTGGAGGCACTGGAAACACCGGCCGCACACGGCCTCGAGCAGATTGAATTCCGCGTAGCACCCCACCAGAGCATGACGCCGCAGCCGATTGCCAAAACCGCATCCGGCGGCGAGCTGTCTCGATTGTCGCTGGCGATACAAACTGTATTGAGTCGCGTGGCGCGGGTGCCGACGCTGGTCTTCGACGAAGTCGATGTCGGCATCGGTGGCCGGGTTGCCGAGATCGTTGGCCGCATGTTGCAGTCACTGGGCGGCAAACACCAGGTAATGTGTATTACCCATCTGCCGCAGGTTGCGGCGGCCGCCGATCAGCAGTGGCAGGTGCGCAAAGCGACTGCTGGCGGCAAGCTGGTGTCTGCGGTTGTTGCACTTGATGCCAAGGCGCGTGTTGAAGAAATCGCGCGCATGCTGGGTGGGGTGAAGATTACCGACACCACGCGCAAGCACGCTGCCGAAATGCTCGGCAAAAAATAACGCTTGGCGGGAGGGCGGCCGGTGCTGCTACGGCCAGTAGACTACTTGCTGCCGCGGTGCACGCAGTTCTTGCGGGTGCAGTCGGCGTAAATATGCAGCGAGTGATCGTGGATGGTAAAGCCGCGATCCTTGGCGATCTTTTCCTGTCGTTTCTCGATTTCGGCGTCGTAGAACTCCTCAACATGACCGCATTGCAGGCAAACCAGGTGATCGTGGTGGCTGCCCTGGTTCAGTTCGTATACCGCCTTGCCTGATTCGAAATGATGTCGCACCAGCAGGCCGGCCTGCTCGAACTGGGTCAGCACGCGATAGACCGTGGCCAATCCGGTATCGGTGCCTTCCTCGACCAGTTTTTTGTAGACGTCCTCGGCAGCGAGGTGGCGAACATCGCTTTTTTCGAACAGCTCAAGAATTCGCAACCGGGGGAGCGTGGCCTTGAGGCCGATGGTTTTCAGGTCGTGCGGCGAGCTCATCGCGTTTCCTGTTGAAGGGGCGAAGGGAACTGAGGGTTGGCGCCAGCAGAAGCGCAGATGCTCGTGCATCGCCAATCTCAGCTATGATATCAGCAATAATCGTTGATGCATTTTGTGCGGGCCGGCAGGCCCGGTATCATTTGGCACACATGAAAAAAATCCTGATTTCCATGACGTTTGTGATACTGCTTCTGCAAGGCTGCGGCAATATACCGATATTGCCCTTCCTGAAGCCGTACAAGATCGATATCCAGCAGGGCAATTACGTAACACAGGACATGATTGCCAAGCTGCAGCCGGGAATGTCGCGCAGCCAGGTGCGTTTTGCGCTGGGTACGCCGCTGATCGTTGACCCGTTCCGCACCGACCGCTGGGATTATGCCTATACCCTTGCCAAGGGCGGGGTGCTGACCGAGCAGCGCACGGTGACGGTGATATTCAAGGGTGACGTACTGGACCGCATTGAGGGTGATGTGGCCGCCGGTGGCAATATTTCGCAGCCCCAGGCCAAATCCGCAATCGTGCCGGCCGCGCCGAATGTTCCTGCTACACCCGCTGCATCCGTCCCTGTTACGCCGCCGGCTGCTGCTCCGGAAAAGAAATGAGTTCGGCAAACAAGCCGACAAAAATCGCGGTGGCCGGCAGTGCTGGCCGCATGGGCCGCATGTTGCTGGAAGCCGTGACACAGGACAGTGGCGCAGCACTCGCAGCTGCACTGGAACTGGCCGGCAATGCCCAGGTCGGGCGCGATACCGGTGAACTGATCGGCGCGCCACGCGGTGTGCTGATCAGCGATAACCCGGAAAAAGCGCTGGCCGGTTGTGATGTGCTGATTGATTTCACGCGGCCGGAAGGCACACTGCAGCACTTGGCCATCTGCCGCAAACTGAAGGTACGCATGGTCATCGGCACCACCGGCTTTGATGATGCCGGAAAAAAAGCCATTGCCGATGCTGCGCGCGACATCGGCATTGTGTTTGCGCCGAACATGAGCGTCGGAGTCAATGTCACCTTGAAGCTGCTGGAAATGGCAGGCAAGGCCATGGGCGGCGACCACGACATTGAGATCATCGAGGCGCACCACAAGCACAAAGTCGATGCACCTTCGGGCACCGCGCTGAAGATGGGCGAGGTGGTGGCTGCTGCGATGGGAAAAAAACTGGCGGACTGCGCGGTGTTCAGTCGCGAAGGTCATACCGGTGAGCGCAAGCCGGGCAGCATCGGTTTTGCCACCATCCGCGGCGGCGACATTGTGGGGGACCACACGGTCCTGTTTGCCGGCACTGGCGAACGTGTTGAAATCACTCATCGTTCCAGCAGTCGTGCGACTTATGCTCAGGGCGCGCTGCGCGCGGCGCATTTCCTGACGTCGCGGCCGCAAGGCCTGTACGACATGTGGGATGTGCTGGGCCTCAATTAAAACCTGTATCAATTCTGTCGGCCCTCCGGTTTTTGCGTGCACAACCGCTTAGCGGTTTGTCCTGACCGTCGCCCTCGCGTATAATTCTTAACTCAGCAACGGCGGAACGGGTCTAACCTGTTCCGCTTGTCGTATCAAACCCAATAAAATCAGGAGCTTGTCGTGTCCTCGCGTACGCCCGCCATTCTTATGCTGAAGGATGGCACGGTATTTCGCGGCTCTGCGATTGGGGCCGAAGGTATCGTTGCCGGGGAAGTCGTATTCAATACGGCGATGACCGGCTATCAGGAAATCCTCACCGATCCGTCGTACTGCCGGCAGATCGTTACCCTGACCTATCCGCATATCGGCAATACCGGCGCCAATGCTGAAGACGTCGAATCGGAAAAGATCCAGGCCGCCGGCCTGGTGATCCGCGACTTGCCTCTGCTGTCGTCGAATTTCCGTGAAACCGTCACTCTGGGTGATTACCTGAAGCGTGAAAAGATTATTGCCATCGCCGACATCGATACCCGCAAGCTGACCCGTTTGCTGCGCGACAAAGGTGCGCAGGACGGCTGCATCATGGCCGGTCGGGTCGATGAAAAGGCCGCACTGAAGGCTGCCCGTGAATTTCCGGGGCTGGTCGGCATGGACCTGGCCAAGGTGGTGTCCTGCAAGGGGCCGTACGACGCCGACGAGACGGTGTGGCAGCTGGGTGAAGGTTACGGCAAGCGCACGGAAGCGAAATTTCATGTCGTTGCCTACGATTTCGGCGTTAAACGCAACATTCTGCGCATGCTCTCCACGCGCGGCTGCAAACTGACGGTGGTGCCAGCGCAGACGCCGGCCGCCGACGTGCTGAAACTCAAACCCGACGGAGTATTCCTGTCCAACGGCCCCGGTGATCCGGAGCCCTGCGACTACGCGATCCGTGCCATCCGCGATCTGCTGGCGGCCGGTGTGCCGCTGTTCGGCATTTGCCTCGGCCACCAGCTGCTGGGTCTGGCCTGCGGCGCGAAAACGCTGAAAATGAAATTCGGCCACCACGGCGCCAACCATCCGGTGCAGGACCTGGAATCGAAGCGGGTCATGATCACCAGCCAGAACCACGGTTTTGCCGTGGATGCGGCGACGCTGCCGGCCAATGCGAAGGTGACCCATGTGTCGCTGTTCGACGGCAGCCTTCAGGGTTTTGCGCTGACCGACAAGCCGGCGTTCTGTTTCCAGGGCCATCCGGAAGGGAGTCCGGGACCGCATGACGTCGATTACCTGTTCGACAAGTTCGTGAAGATGATGGAGAGCGGCGCTTCGCGGCCCGCCCACAATGCCTAAAAGAACCGACATCAAGAGCGTGCTGATCATCGGCGCCGGTCCGATCATCATCGGCCAGGCCTGTGAGTTCGACTATTCCGGCGCGCAGGCCTGCAAGGCGCTGCGCGAAGAGGGCTATCGCGTCATCCTGGTCAACTCCAACCCGGCGACGATCATGACCGACCCGGGCATGGCGGATGCGACCTATATCGAGCCGGTGACCTGGCAGGTGGTGGAAAAAATTATTGCGGTGGAGCGTCCAGATGCACTGCTGCCGACCATGGGCGGACAGACCGCGTTGAACTGTGCGCTCGACCTCGCCAAACACGGCGTGCTGGAAAAATATGGCGTGGAAATGATCGGCGCATCGAAAGAAGCCATCGACAAGGCCGAGGACCGCGAAAAATTCAAGAAGGCAATGGCCAAGATCGGTCTCGACAGCCCGCGGTCGGCATTGGCGCACAGCCTGGAAGAAGCGCTGCAGGTGCAAACTGTCGTCGGTTTTCCGACCATCATCCGGCCCTCGTTCACGCTCGGCGGCACCGGCGGCGGCATCGCCTACAATCGCGAGGAATTCGTCGCCATCATCGAGAGCGGCCTCGACGCCAGCCCGACCAAGGAAGTGCTGGTTGAGGAATCGGTGATCGGCTGGAAAGAATACGAGATGGAGGTCGTGCGTGACCGCGCCGACAACTGCATCATCGTCTGCGCCATCGAGAATTTCGATGCAATGGGGGTGCATACGGGGGATTCGATTACCGTCGCGCCGGCGCAAACGCTGACCGACAAGGAATACCAGATCATGCGCAACGCCTCGCTCGCGGTGCTGCGCGAGATCGGGGTCGACACGGGCGGCTCCAACGTGCAGTTCGGCGTCAATTCCGAAGACGGCCGCGTCGTCGTCATCGAGATGAACCCGCGCGTGTCGCGTTCCTCCGCGCTCGCGTCCAAGGCGACCGGCTTCCCGATCGCCAAAGTCGCGGCCAAGCTCGCCGTCGGTTATACGCTCGACGAACTGCGCAACGAGATCACCGGCGGCAAGACGCCATCGTCGTTCGAACCGACCATCGACTACGTGGTCACCAAGATTCCGCGTTTCGCTTTCGAGAAATTCCCTCAAGCCAACGACCGGCTTACCACGCAGATGAAATCG
>JAYUYQ010000248.1:0-4166 GCA_043752435.1 Betaproteobacteria bacterium | reverse complement strand
GCGTAAACGCATGCTGCATCATCAAATGCATGGCCTCCGTGGCGGCCGGTTGCCGTGAAATCAGCGGCGTGTATTTGATGGCACCAACCTCGATGCTGCCGTTGGCGGGATCCATGCGCAGGTAAGCGGCGACGCCAGCAGCCCTGCCGCTGTCGAGATCGATGATGGCGTAAAAGCGGTGATCGTCACGCTGGCCGTAGGTTTCAGTCCAGTGGCGGTAGTCGGCGGCCGTCGCAAACGGCCCGTAAGCTACATAGCTCCAGCCGCTGTCGTTGGCTTCCAGCGAATTCGCGGCATGTAATTGTTCGGCGTGGCGCTCGGGATCCAGTGGCTCAAGGCGGCAACAGTGGCCGGTCAAAACCTCAAGCGACGGCAGTGGCGGCGGCGACCAGTCCTGCACCGGAAAACCCACAGGCTGGCCATGATTGTTGCGGAGCGGATTCATGAACCGAAGGCCGCGGTGCGTTTGGTCTGCCATTGCTGCAGCCAACCGGCATTGCCGCCGAGCTCGACGATTTCCATCAACGTATCGGGCAGTGGCGGATATTCGCGACGAAAGTCGCGGGTGTGATTGATGAAAAAGCCGTCGCGGAAATTGACTTCGAGTTCATCACCGGTTTCGCACATGTCGGTAACGTTGACACAGTCGGTCATCACCCGTACGCCGCAGCCGACAGCGGCGCGGTAAGCGAGAAAAGGCATGGTTTCGCAGACCAGGCCCAGGCCCAGCGCCTGCATCGCGATGTAACCGTTCATTTTCGGGCCCATGCCGAAATTGCGACCGGTGACGATGATATCGCCGGGTTTGCAGCGGGTGTGGAAGCCGGGATCGGTTTCCTCAAAGAGGTGCGGAATGATGTCCTTGGCATCAAAGTGGCGGCCGGTGATGAGCCAGTTCGGCACCACGCCGCCGGCATGCCAGACGTCATGGCCGAGTTTGTAGCAGCGGCCCTTCAGAACCCATGCGAATTCGCTCATAAGACTTTCCTGAATTTTTCCTGATTTTTCTCTGAATATCAGTTCAAGTTCATCTTGCGCGCATCGGCGATTTTTCCCGCCACTGCGGATGCGGCCACCGTGGCCGGGCTGCCGAGATAGAGTTTTGCGTCCTTGGCACCGAAGCGGCCGGCGTTGTTGTTGGTGGCCGTGGAAATCGACACTTCTCCCGAATGCACCGGGCCGATCACCGCATCGTTGCATGGTCCGCAGCCGGGCGGCAGCATCACCGCGCCGGCTTCAATGAAGATGCCGAGCAGACCTTCGGTGGCGAGCCGGCGGTTGGTGGCTTCCGAGCCCGGCGCGATGAACAGCCGGACGTTGGGTGCCAGGCGGCGGCCCTTGAGTATCGCGGCGGCGGCCGCCATGTCTTCCCACATCCCGGAGCCGCAGGAGCCGATGAAGGCATGGTCGATGGCAGTGCCTTCGACTTCAGAGACGTTGACTGCATTCTCGACGCTGCCCGGCAGCGAGACCTGAGGCTCCAGCTGCGAGATGTCGAGCGTAAGGTCGGCGTCGTAACGCGCATCGGTATCGGAATACACGGCCGCGAACGAACGCTGTGCACGGGATTTAGCGAACTCGAGAATTGCCTTTGACGGCGGCACGAACACACCATAAGCGCGGATTTCTGTTGGCGTGGAACACAATGCCGCGCGCGACGCCAGGTCGAATTGATCGAGGTCACCGGCGTATTCGAGTACACGGTAATCAAGATCTGCCGTGAGCTTTCCCTGTTTCAACAGGCCGGCGAAATGGAAGCCGACATCGCGCGCATGTACGCCCGGTTTCAGTAGTCCCTTCAGCGTCAGCCGCACGGTTTTCGGCACCATGACCCAGTTGGTGCCGGTGGCGAGCACACGGCTGATTTCACTACCCATGCGAAAACCGAAGGCGCCGATGGCGCCGGCATTGGTGGCGTGGCGGTCGTTGTCGAAATAAAACATGCCCGGCAGCAGCAGGCCGCTTTCCATCGGGAAAATATGGCCGTGGCCGCCACGGCCAACATCAAAGAAGTTTTTCACGCCCCATTGCGCTGCAGCCTTGCGGTTGAAGGCACCGCGTTCGGCTGCGCGCGGGCTGCCGTAGATGACGTCATGGTCGGTGACCATCATCACCTTGTCCGGCGTCGCTAGACGATTGATGCCGAGGGCGTCAAGTTCGCGCTTGGCACCCATCACCACACCGTCGTGGATCATGATGAAGTCGGGGTCGGGGGAGATCACGTCCCCGGGCTTCACGCTGCTGCGACCGCTTTTGGCGGCCAGCACTTTTTCTACTGCGGTCATGCCCATGGATGATTCCTTCAAAGCCCGGATTGACTTGACCGGACAGCACGGAGGCAAGACAGCGGAGCTGGATCAGGCCAGTATTATGCTATCGCCCCAGTTTCATTTGCTGCAGGACGGCGCGTCCAAGCAGGCCATAGGGGTTTCCAAGTGTTTCCCGGATTTCGTAGTGATTATATCCTTCGCCGACCAACAACTCGACCGGCTTGCCTGCGTTCCTGACGGCTTCGGCAAAAGTCTTCGCGTGCCGCTGGAACTCGGGAGTCTCAAGGGTGCCGTAGGCCAATACCAATGGCGCGTTGATCGCGGCGATGTGCCTTATCGGGCTCAATGACTCGATCATCATGTCATCGAATCGTACATACGAACTGCGTGCCGATAGTCGAACCGGGTTCAGATCGTACATGCCACTGCAGCACAAACCACCCTTCAGGATATCGGGTGGCAAACCGAAATCCCGCTCCCAATCGGCAGTCAGAGCCACTGCGGCAAGATGGCCGCCCGACGAATGCCCGGAGAGGTAGAGGCGGTCAGGATCGCCGCCGAAGCTTGCTGCATTGTTGTAAACCCAGACGATGGCACGGCGCACCTGATCGGCCATCGTTCTAAGGCTGTCCGGAGCATCTTGAACAAAAACGAAATCGGGTACAACAAAATGCGCTCCGGCATTGACGAAAAGCTCGGCAGCGAAGCCGCAGCCCTTGGCGAAACCCTGGCGCCAGGCACCGCCGTGGATGTAGATATTGACCGGTGCCTTGGGCTGGCTGGTCGGGTATATATCCAGTTTTTCGATTTCCGTCGGGCCATAGGCAATGCGCTTTGGCGCGCCGATCCTGGCGCGTACTGCGTCACTGTTGATCGACATGCGGTTACGGACGTGATCCGAGTGCGGCGCGTAGGTTCGCTGGTTGTAAGCGGCGTCGAGTTCAGCCTGATCGTAATCGAGGTATACGCGAGGTCCTTTGGCGGCGGACGGCGCTGCAGCCGGTTTATTGATCTGCATAGGGGTTATTCGGCGGTCGCGCCGCTTTCCTTGACTACCTTGCTGTAGATGACGAGTTCTCTGGTGATGCGATCCGCAAGTTCCTTCGGAGTGCTGGTGACAGGTTCGACGGATTGTGTGGTCAGTTTGTTTCGTACGTCGGGAAACTGCACGGTCTTCACCAGCAAATCGCTCAGACGCTGCACGATCGCTGGCGGGGTGCCGGCTGGTGCGGCAAGTCCCAGCCATAGTGTGAAATCGTAGCCGGGCACGCCGGATTCAGCCACCGTTGGCACATCGGGGAACGCCGGAACGCGTTTTGCGCTGGTCACGGCAATCGCCCGGACCCGCTTGGACTGGATGAACTGTGTTGAGGTGATGGTGGTCGAAAAAGTCAACGCGATGTGGCCGCCGAGCAGATCGTTCAGCGCGAGGTTTCCTGCTTTGTAGGGAATGTGTATGAGTTTGATGCCAGTCATCGAATTCAGCATCGCACCCGCGAGATGCCCCGGTGTGCCAACTCCGCCGGAGCCGAATTCGACCTGACCGGAGCGCGCTTTTGCGAGTGAGACGAGTTCTTTGACTGTTCTCACAGGAACCGTTGGATGTATAAGGATGACGTATGGTGTCACGCCGATCAGACCGACCGGCGCAAAGTCCTTTACCGGGTCGTAGGGCAACGGGCGCAATGCCGGTGCAATGGCGTGGGTTGTGGAAGTGGCAACGGTGAGCGTATAGCCATCCGCCGCCGCCTTGGCAACAGCTTCGGTGCCAATGACGCCGCCAGCACCCGGTCGATTTTCCACAATGATTTGCTGTCCAAGCAGTTCAGAAAATTTGGGCGCGATAATGCGGGCGATTACGTCGTTGCTGCCCCCGGAGGCAAAGGCGGAAACGAT
>JAYUYQ010000247.1:0-4174 GCA_043752435.1 Betaproteobacteria bacterium | reverse complement strand
CTCTCCGGATCAGCCTCCGGCGGCCTTACGGACCAAAAAAGTTAAAGATCACGCCGCGAAAGCAGCTGGGCCAGATGCATGAAACCGAAATCGGTAACGCTCAGGCGACGAGTTTATTCGGCAACAGACGGCTGAACTCTTTTTTTACCGCCGCGTAGCACTCGCATACGCGGCGCTCAAGGTGGGGGCGATCCAGCACCGTGACCAGGCCCTGATAGTGGCGAATCAAGCCATCCGACTGCAGCTTGTCGAGGGCCTCGATCACACCCTCAAGCGTGACGCCCAGCATGTTGGCGATCAGTTGTTGTGTCATTGTCAATTCAGCACCCTGCAAGCGATCCAGGCTCAGCAGCAACCAGCGGCAGAGCTGCTGGTCCAGCGTGTGGTGCCGGTTGCACGCAGCAGTCTGCGTCATCTGGGCCATCAAGGCCTGGGTGTAGCGCAGCGTCAGGTGTTGCATTGCCCCGCGCAGTGCGAATTCCCGGCGCAGGATATCCGCCCGAAGCCGATAACAGGCGCCCGCATTTTGCGCTACGGCGCGACTCGAGGTGCTCTCCCCGCCCATGAACAGCGAAACCCCGACCAAGCCCTCATTGCCGACAATCGCAATTTCAGCCGACGCGCCGCTGCGCATGACATAGAGCATCGAAATGATCCCGGCAACCGGAAAATAGGCGCAATTCATAATCTCGCCTGGCTCATAAAGCACCTGGCCGAGTGGCAGCTTCATAAGCTCCAAATGCGGCAGCAATCGAGCGTATTCGATCTCCGGCAAGGCACCCAAAATCTGGTTTTGTTTCGGGGTTGGCCGCAGGAGGGTGACATCAACCTTTGATGAAGGCGGGCTTGTCAGTGCCGAAATTATAGCCAATGTCATCTACTCAGTGCGTAAAGGAATGTTTGCAGCAGTGGCTGATCAAGGGCGGCTGCGACGCTGATTGCTACGTTCCACGGGACGCTTGGATTGTCGCGGAACATTCACCCGGGGTGTCTGCTGCCGGACATCTTGTCGTCCATCCGGCGCGCTGGTGTCCGGGTCGCTTTTACCGGTCTCGTTGAATGCGCCCGGCAAACTGCTTTTTCTGGCAGGTGCTTTGGGGGAACGCGCTGGAATTTTCATGGCTGACTAGCGACAATAATGACGATCGCACCGACGATGTAGACAATGCTGTTCATGATTAGACTTTCGTTTCGCGTGGTTTAAACAATTGAATCGCCAAATCAAAGCGATTCAGCTCTTAACGATCTCACTTTAACTTTCTCCATTTGCATGCACTGTACGCCGGCACGCATAAGGACGGATGGTTTCAGGCATAGTGAAGTTCAGATTTCTGAGGTGCGGTGGGACCGGCTCGTGGGTACGTTAACGAACAGACTGCGCTGATGGGACTGATCAAAGTGATTAATGCGGTCTTTTGACCGCGTTTAACCTAAGAGGCAGCCACCATGAAATTATCAACCTTATCAATCTTGCTGCTCGCAGTACTCGGCTTGGCCGCCTGTAAGGGTCCGGCGGGTCCGTCGGGTCCGCAGGGCGACCGTGGTTATACCGGCAGCACCGGTAGCACGGGCAACACCGGTAATACCGGCTATACGGGCGCTACCGGGGCAACCGGCAGCACGGGCAGTACTGGCTACACAGGTGCCACTGGGGAGACCGGAACTCAGGGCAGCACTGGATCTACTGGCGCGACCGGCAGCACCGGCGCAACTGGCAGCACCGGCGCCAAAGGCAGCACCGGCAGTGGCAGCACGGTGATCGTGAATCCCCCGAGATAATTCGGGAGCCAAGTCTGCACAGCATGAAACAGGCCACTGCACAGTGGCCTGTTTTTTTGCCTATAGTCTTGGATCAAACATCTGCGCTTCGATGTCAGCCAGTAGATCCACCGGCTTTTGCCGGCCGGCATATTTGCCGGCATGGGCAGCACCTGCAGTAGCTGCGGCAATCTGCGCTGAAACCTCGCGGATGCGCGGCAGCGCCGGATACAGGCTGCCCTGCGCCAGATCGGATTCCGTGACCAGGTGTGCCAGCGTATGCGCCGCCTTCATGAACATGTCATCGGTAATCGTCTTGGCTTTGCTGGCAATCGCGCCGAGGCCGATGCCTGGGAAGATATACGAGTTGTTGCCCTGCCGCGGCACAAACGTCTGGCCGTCGATCTGCACCGGGTCAAAGGGGCTGCCGCAAGCAAACAGCGCGCGGCCACCAGTCCAGCGATAGGCCTGCTCCGCGGTACATTCCGACTGCGAGGTCGGGTTAGACAGCGCAAACACAATGGGCCGCTCGTTGAGCCGCGCCATTTCCTCGAGCACTTCGCGGGTGAAGGTGCCGCCGACTGCGGACACACCGATGATCGCCGTGGGCTTCAGCGTTTTGAGCGCTGACAGGAAGTTGCCAATCTGCGCATGTTCATGGGCATAAGTGAGCTTGTGATGCGCGAGCTTCTGCCGGCTGTTGACAACCAACCCTTGGGAATCCACCAGCCAGCAGGTGCGCAATGCGTCTTCACGCGTCATGCCCTGCGCCATCATCGCCGACACCACCAGATCTGCAATGCCTGTGGCCGCCTCACCCGCACCGAGGAACAACACTTTCTGGTCGGTCAGTTTGCCGCCGGTCACGCGCAACGCTGAAAACAGCCCCGCCAGCGCGACAGCTGCCGTGCCCTGAATATCATCGTTGAAACTGCAGACCCGATCACGGTATTTCTTGAGCAGGCGGAATGCATTGTGGTTGGCGAAATCCTCGAACTGGATCACCACTCCCGGAAATACTTCCTGCGCCGCAGTGATGAACTCTTCGACGAATTCATCATAAGCGGCGCCAGTAACACGGCGCTGACGCAGGCCGACATAAAACTGGTCGTTACGCAGCGTATCGTTGTTGCAACCCACGTCCAACGTAATCGGCAGACACAATTCCGGATGAATGCCGGCGCAGGCGGTGTATAGCGACAGTTTCCCCACGGGGATGCCCATGCCGTTGGCACCCAGGTCACCGAGGCCGAGAATACGCTCACCGTCAGTCACGACAATGATGCCCGCCTGATACGGCCAGTTGCGCAGGATCTCCGCGATGCGACCACGGTCCTTGATGCTGATGAACATGCCGCGCGGGCGCTGGAAAATGCGTCCGAATTCCTGGCAGGCCTGGCCGACGACGGGGGTATAAACCAGCGGCTGCATTTCATCGATGTGCTCACTGAGGATGCGGAAAAACAGGCTTTCGTTGCGGTCGTGCAGCGCGTTGAGTGCGACAAACTTTTCCAGCGGATCGGTCAGCCGGCGAAAACTGGTCAGGAAACGCGTGGCCTGCTCGTCCTGGTTATGCACATGCGGCGGCAACAAGCCGCGCAGGCCCAGCGCCTCCCGTTCCGTTTCAGTGAATCCCGTGCCCCGATTGAGTATTGGGTCACGCAATACATCCAGCCCGCGCCGCGTTTTACCCGCAACGCTGCCCCTTGCAATACCGGCATTGCTCATGGATTTTTCCTCATGGTCATGTTCCGGCGCGTCGTTGCGACGCACCTTTTCAGAACGGCCGCGGTGCGCCAAACTGCGTCGCGCCTGCGATAGCCTGTTCTGTTTCCGCCACTATTTTACGATTTCAGACGCGCGCGGGCCAGCCTGTAACCGGGATTGGCGCCGCAGCGCAACAATATTCCGTGCTGAAAATTATGCCGCGACTGCAGCTCTGGGATGTTGTTCCTTCGCACCGCTTTGCAGCGCCGGCACATCCCCCGCACATTGGATCCGGTGCATCACCCGCCTGTAACCTCCGTCAAACGGGTCGCGGTGGTGCATTGTGGGGTTGTGGCCTCGCCATCACGCGGGCAAGCCCGCATGAGTCTCGTCCCACCCGCTGCGCTCCCACAATGCACCCCTACACCTCGACCCTTGCTCTCGGATGACGTTCACGTGCAACGCCTTGCAGCGCCGGCACATCCCCCGCACACTGAATCCGGTGCATCACCCGCCGATAACCGCCATCAAACGGATCCCTGTGGTGCATGACGCAGCGGTTGTCCCAGATCAGGATGTCGCCGACCTGCCATTCATGGTGCCAGGTGAATTTGTCCTGCGTGGCATGCGCCCAAAGCGCGTTGAGCAATTCTTCCGACTCCGCCACTGACAGGCCGTTGATATAGGCATTGGGTCGGCGGCCGAGATA
>JAYUYQ010000246.1:0-4189 GCA_043752435.1 Betaproteobacteria bacterium | reverse complement strand
CACCGGCCTGCGACACACGAATCACGCTGGAGCGTTTCTGGAAATCGTATACCCCCAGCGGCGAGGAAAAACGCGCAGTACGGGAAGTCGGCAATACATGGTTCGGTCCGGCGCAGTAATCGCCCAGTGCTTCGGAGGTGTAACGGCCAAGGAATATCGCACCGGCGTGGCGGATTTTCGGCAAAAGTTGTTCCGGATTCTCCACCGACAGCTCCAGATGTTCCGGCGCAATACGGTTGGCCAGTTCACAGGCTTCGTCAAGGTCGCGCACTTGAATCAATGCACCACGCCCCTCAAGCGAAGCCTCGATCACCGCACGTCGCGGCATGTCCTGCAACTGCCGCGTGATGCTGGCGACGACGGCGTCGAGATATTTTGCATCCGGCGCGAGCAGGATGGCCTGCGCCAATTCATCGTGTTCAGCCTGGGAGAACAGATCCATCGCCACCCAGTCAGGATCGGTGCTGCCGTCACCGACGATGAGGATTTCCGACGGCCCCGCCACCATGTCGATGCCGACCACGCCAAATACCCGTCTTTTTGCAGCAGCGACATAGGCATTGCCCGGACCGACGATCTTGTCCACCTGCGGAATCGTCGCCGTGCCATAGGCCAGCGCCGCAACGGCCTGCGCGCCGCCGATGGTGAATACGCGGTCCACGCCGCAGATCGCCGCAGCCGCCAGCACCAGATCGTTTTTTTCGCCGCGCGGCGTCGGCACCACCATGATGATCTCGGTGACACCGGCGACTTTCGCCGGCACTGCGTTCATGATCACTGACGACGGATACGCCGCCTTGCCGCCGGGCACATAGAGGCCGGCGCGGTCGAGCGCGGTGATCTGCTGGCCAAGTTCGTTGCCGTCGGCATCGGTGTAACCCCAGGACTGCGCGCGTTGCCGTTCATGATAATCGCGCACGCGTGTGACAGCCGCTTCCAGAGCCTCGCGGCGGACAGCGGGAATACGCTTCAGCGCCGCCTGCAGTTCAGCGCGGGGGATTTCCAGTTCAGCCAATGCGTTCGCGCTGACACCATCGAATTTCCTGGTGTATTCCAAAACCGCGGCATCGCCACGTGTTTTCACATCCGCGAGGATCGCCGCGACCGTGGCATCGACCTGCGGATCCTGCGCAGCCTCGAACCTCAGCAACTGCGCAAGCTGAGCGTCAAAATCGGTCTGGGTAGTGGCAAGGCGACGCATGGTCTAGCGTATTGGGGCAGACACAGCGCGGCTAAAGGCGTCGATCAGCGGCTGGATCTCTGCACGTTTCAGTTTCAGCGCAGCCTGATTGACGATCAGGCGCGAGCTGACCTGGGCGACTTCCTCGACCGCCACCAGGTTGTTGGCTTTCAGCGTGCCGCCGGTGCTGACTAGGTCAACGATGGCATCGGCCAGCCCGGTCAGCGGCGCCAGCTCCATTGAACCGTAGAGTTTGATCAGGTCGACGTGTACACCCTTGGCGGCAAAATGTTCACGCGCGGTTTGCACGTACTTGGTGGCGACCTTCAGCCGCGCGCCCTGGCGCACCGCACTGGCGTAATCAAAATCCTTACGCACGGCAACCATCATCCGGCACTTGGCGATTTTCAGGTCGAGCGGTTGATACAACCCCGCACTGCCGTGTTCATCAAGAATGTCCTTGCCAGCCACCCCGAGGTCGGCGCCGCCGTACTGCACGTAGGTCGGCACATCGCTGGCGCGCACGATGATCAGCCGCACTTCGCGGCGGTTGGTGGCCAGGATCAGCTTGCGCGAGGATTCTGGATTTTCGCGCGCGACGATGCCCGCAGCCTTCAGCAGCGGCACGGTTTCGTCAAAAATGCGGCCCTTGGAGAGCGCAATGGTGATCATGGCTGGTAGTCAGGCGAAAAGTCAGGCGAAAGATTGCACAAAAAAAGTCTGCTAGCGTACGCGCGGAAAGTCATGAATTGTAACGTATATCCGTCGCAGACCAGGGTGCCCGCGGTTCACGAAACCCGCCTCAGCGGTTACACTGCAGCCTCCATTGCCGCCCGCCGCCTTCATGGCCACCCGCATTCATGACCACCCGCATTTATGACCACCAATAACATCGTAGAAATCAGCGATCTCGCCTTCTCTTATGGATCGCGCGAGATTTTTAAATCAGTGAACCTGACGATTCCGCGCGGCAAGGTGGTCGGCATCATGGGCGCCAGCGGCAGCGGCAAATCCACGCTGCTGCGGCTGATCGGCGCGCAACTGCACCCGGCGCGCGGCACCGTCAACGTGCTCGGCCAGAACATCCATGCGCTCGACCGCGACGCGTTGTATCAACTGCGCCGCAAAATGGGCATGCAGTTCCAGCAGGGCGGGCTGTTCACCGATCTGTCGGTGTTCGAAAACATCGCCTTCCAGATGCGCGAAAAAACCAGCCTGCCCGAAGACATGATCAATGACCTGGTGTTGATGAAACTGAACGCCGTGGGTCTGCGCGGTGCGGCGCGGCTGATGCCTGCCGAATGTTCCGGCGGCATGGTGCGGCGCGTTGGCCTCGCGCGCGCGATTGCGCTCGATCCCGACCTGATCATTTACGACGAACCCTTCGCCGGCCTCGATCCGATATCCTGCAACGTGGTCGGCAAGCTGATCCGCCGCTTGAACGACGCGTTGGGCGTTACATCGATTGTTGTCTCTTATGACGCCCAGGAATCACTGAAGGCGATCGACTACGTTTATTTCCTGGCGGACGGCAAAGTCGTTGCTGAGGGTTCGACTGAAGACGTGAAAAAATCAGACGACCCCTTCGTCAAACAATTCATCGGCGGCCTGCCCGACGGCCCGGTACCGTTCCATTACCGGCAGAACGCTTATGCCGCAGACCTCGATCTGACGGCATAAATAATCAATAAAATCAAATACTTACGCATTGATGCCGATGGGTGTTAATGCACCCGGCGGATCCGCGCACCAAGTTTGGAGAGTTTTTCTTCGATGCGCTCATAGCCACGATCAAGGTGATAAATCCGTTCAACCGTCGTCGCACCGCGCGCCGCAAGACCGGCGATCACCAAGCTTGCCGAAGCGCGCAGGTCCGTCGCCATCACCGTCGCACCGTTCAATCCGGCAACCCCCTGAATCACCGCGGTATTGCCTTCAACGGCAATGTCGGCACCCAAGCGCTGCATTTCCTGCACATGCATGAAGCGGTTTTCAAAAATGGTTTCAACAATACGTGACGCGCCCTCGGCGACGGTGTTCAGCGCCATGAACTGCGCCTGCATGTCAGTGGGAAACGCCGGATAAGGGGCAGTGCGCACATTGACGGCTTTCAGTGCGCCATTGGCTTTCACATGAATCCAGTCGCTGCCGGTCTCGATGTGCACGCCGGCCTCGCGCAACTTGTCGAGTACCGCGTCCAGCGTATCGGGACGCGCGCCGGTCAGCCGCACATCGCCGCCGGTGACCGCCGCTGCGACCAGGAAGGTGCCGGTCTCAATGCGATCCGGCATCACGCTGTAGCGCGCGCCGTGCAGCCGTGCAACCCCTTCGATGGTGATGACGTCACTGCCGGCGCCACTGATTTTTGCGCCCATCGCCGTCAGGCAGGCGGCAAGATCTGTAATCTCCGGCTCGCGCGCGGCGTTTTCGATCACGGTCACACCATCGGCCAGCGTCGCCGCCATCATCAGGTTCTCGGTGCCGGTAACAGTGACAATATCCAGGCAGATCCGCGTGCCCTTCAGCCGTCCGGCGCGGGCAATCATGTAGCCCTGCTCCATGTCGATGGTCGCGCCCAGCGCCTGCAGGCCTTTCAAATGCTGATCCACCGGGCGCAGTCCGATCGCGCAGCCGCCGGGCAAAGACACCCGGGCTTCCCCCAGCCGCGCTACCAGCGGGCCCAGCACCAGCACCGAGGCGCGCATGGTTTTCACCAGTTCGTACGGCGCAACCGGGTCGGTGATTTTTCCGGCTCGCAGCTCGACGCCGCCTTTTTCGTCGAGCGACGTGGTCACGCCCATCTGCATCAGCAGGTTGAGCATGGTCGACACGTCGCGCAGATGCGGCACGTTGTTGATCAGCAGCGGCTCGTCGGTCAACAGCGCCGCAGTGAGTATCGGTAGTGCGGCGTTTTTTGCGCCGGAAATGGCAACCGTGCCGGCCAACGGCACGCCGCCTTCAATGACTAACTTATCCATGGATCGTGATCATCCCTGCCATTGCTCAGGC
>JAYUYQ010000245.1:0-4198 GCA_043752435.1 Betaproteobacteria bacterium | reverse complement strand
GTCCGACCGGGGAGGTTTACACGCCGGCGCTGGGGGCGCAGTTTCCCGGGCGCGATTGGATGTTGACCCGGATCCTCTGGTTGTCAGGCTGCGAAGTTGGTCATAACCGGCTGGGTGACGTCGACACCTTCCGCCGCTATATCTATATCCACGGCAGCCCGGACGCCGCACCCATGGGGGTGCCGGGCTCGATCGGTTGTATCCGTATGCGCAACCATGACGTCCTGGATCTGTTTGATCGCGTACCAGCCGGAACGCCAATAGAAATCTCAGCATAAACAATTGCTTAATCAATCATGCCGTATTGCATGCGGCGCATCACGGGCTAGTTCGATACCTTTACCACCCTATTTTAGTGAAAAATATTACTTTAAAATCAATTACTTAGTACTTACATGCGCGATCATTGTGCATTGCGCCAGAATGGGCTAAATTGTGCGCCGCAACCGCCGATGCGGCGGTAAATATTAAGGTAATACACTAAAGGTAATACATGCGACTCAAAGACAAGGTAGCCATTATCACCGGCGCCGGCAGGGGAATCGGGCAAGCCACGGCAGTCAAATTTGCGCGCGAAGGCGCCAAAGTCATGGTCTGCGACATCAAGCAGGACTGGATCGACGAGACCATACAGTTATGCAAAACAGCGGGCAGTGATGCCATCGGCCAGATCGCCGATGTCCGCGACATGAAATCACTGGAAGCCATGGTCAAGACCACCGTGGACAAGTGGGGCCGGGTGGACTGCCTGGTCAACAACGCCGGCATCGTTGCCGACGCACAATTAAAGAACATGACTGAAGACCAGTTCGACAACGTCATCGACATCAATCTGAAGGGTGTCTACAACTGCACCAAGGCGGTGGTGAACAAGATGCTCGAGCAGCAATCCGGCGTGATCCTCAATGCGTCTTCGATCGTCGGTCTCCACGGCAACTTCGGCCAGACCAACTACGCCGCCAGCAAGTTCGGAGTCATCGGCATGGCCAAGACCTGGGCGCGTGAACTGGGCCGCAAAGGGATCCGCGTCAATGCCGTGTGTCCGGGCTTCATTGCCACCAGCATCCTCGGCTCAATCCCCGAAAAAGTCATCCATGCGCTGGAAGACCGGGTGCCAATGGGCCGTCTCGGCAAACCGGAAGAAATTGCCAACACGTTTGCTTTTCTCGCCTCCGACGAAGCCAGCTACATCAATGGCGCCGTCATCGAAGTCAGCGGTGGCCTGACGATCTGATAATCCGGGCGCCGTCCGGCGCCCGATTTACCCGCAGCGGCCGCGCTGACTATAATCAGCACGTGTCCCCACCGCAAAAATTCACCGTCCGCGCCGCTTCCTGGCACGAGGACCTCGTCGCGCTGCAGGACTTGCGCCGCTGGGTGTTCATCATTGAGCAGCAGGTTCCCGAAGAACTGGAATGGGATAACGCCGATACCACATCCGTGCACGCGCTGGCGGTCGATGCGGATGGATGCCCGATCGGCACCGGGCGCCTGCTGCCCGACGGACATATCGGCCGTATTGCCGTGGTCCGTGAGTGGCGGCGCGGGGGGGTTGGCAGTGCGATCCTCGAATGGCTGATTGCCCGCGCCCGGGAGCAGGGCAGCAACTCGATCCGCTTGCATGCCCAGACCCATGCTCTGGGGTTCTACGTCAAGCACGGATTTACAGCGCACGGCGAAGTATTCACTGAAGCCGGCATCCTGCACCGGGCAATGTCCTTCAGTTGGGAATAGCGCGGGCGCGTTCCAGCCGAAACGCGCGGGCATTGGCCCCCAGCGGTGCGCCGTGGGGACCAAAGCGCTTTTCGTGAACAAACACATCGCCGGAGGCATGCACCAGCAGCACGGTTGCAGTACGCGTGCCGTAATGCTCACCGCTGATGAACGGCGGTGACAATTCACGTTCACGCTGCCGGCTGATGCCGGTATCGGGCAACTCCGAATCCTGCACGCTTTTACGTTCGACCAACTGCGTAAACAGCATCGCACTGATGACATCGGGATCATCGAGATCACGCGTCGCAGCCACCGCTGCGTTACCAGCGACCACCTTTGGCCATGGCGTATCCAGCAGATGATTGCTCAGGCCGTGCATGCCCGGCGTGACGGCTGCAACACCGCTGCCGCGGTTGGAATAAAAAAACAGGGCGCCGAGGTCGCCGGCAATCATGCTGAACGGGTTGTAGTCATCTGCGGATTGCGCCGCCGTGCTGAAAAAATCTGTTGCCGTATCCTCACCGCTCAAAAAACCGCTGACCAGTTCACCGCGTGAGCGCGGTGCCGCTGGACCAGGGATGCCCTCGCGGTAATTGGTGATCGCGGCAAACCGGCCATTGGTGTTGATGCCCATCCAGGTGCCGCCTTTTTCCAGATCGCGACCGGCATAAATGTCCGGGTAATCGGCCCAGAATTCTGCGGTAGCGGCAGGGCGGCTGTAATGCTCGTCGCGGTTGGCGGCAACCACCAGCGGGAAATGGCGATGCGCACGAAAGCCGAACAGGATCAGGCACATCGCTTTATTCCGCGAAGCATTCGGTGTGCCGTGTGCTGCCGGCCTGCAGCAGGGCAGTGACGCCGGACCCCGCCACAGCTTCGGCAAGTTCCCATTCGAACTTTGCCTCGTCGGCCACCGGCTCGTAAATTTCCATCCACAGCAGCGGTTCATTGCGTTTTTTCAGCACACGGCCCTGGATGCCAGTGCGTTCACGTATTGCTGTCAGCAGTTCCTGCACAGCGACGGCACAGGCATCAGCCTTTGCGGCTTCGACGCGATAATAAATGTAATACGACCAGCCCATTGATCAGCTCGTTTGATAGGGCAGGGAATTCAATTCCAGCACGGGTCCCTGCACAGAACCCAGATGCCAGGGCGCGGACAGCGCATGCGCCGTCTGCAACACAGCCAGCACCGTACACCGACCATCGGCGTTGTGCGCGCTGTTGACGATCATGCCACCGGACTGATCACCGAGTTCGGCACAGTACAGTTTGTCACCGGGTGCCGCCGGGCCTGCCACGCTGGCGCGGAACATGCGCTGTTTGAGCTTGCCGAGATAATGGGTGCGGGCAACGATTTCCTGGCCGGGATAACAACCCTTGCTGTAACTCAATCCGCCGATCCGGTCGAGATTGACCATCTGCGGCACAAATTCTTCCTGTGTGGCCGGCAGAATGAATGGGATTCCCGCCGCGATATCGAGTCCGGTCCAGGCATCGCTGCCATCGGCCATGCTGGCCTGCGCCCGCGGCACGACTGCGAGATACCGCTGTGCTGGTAAATAAATCACGGTCCCATTATCACGCACCGCAGCGCCATGCAGGCGCTCCGGCATTGCGCCACCCAATGTCGCAATCTGTTGCGCAGAATCTGCACCGAAAACCCCGACACAGGCCAGATCCGGCGTGAGGTCCTCAACTTTCACTTTGGAACGCAGCACGTACATCGTCAGACGTTTACGGATGGCTTCCGTCAGCGCGGACGGCAGCAGCATCGTGTAACCGTCTGCGGACAGCCACAGCAGGAATGTCGCCAGCAGCCGGCCCTTGGGCGTGCAATAACCGCCGTAAGAACTGCTGTCCGGTTGCAGCGCCGCGACATCGCAAGTCAACTGGCCATGCAGAAATGCCTGCGCATCGGCGCCGGAAAAACGCAACAGAGACCAGTGGGGGAGCAGGGAGGCAGTCACAGTAATCAGGAAAAAATCCAGAAAAAATCAACGGGTGCAGGATCATAACGCCACTGCTGTGGCGCGTAAAATTATTAATTAAAAACAATAGCTTATAAATATTCCTCAGAGAGTTTGCTTTCGCCCGCTGATTCGGCTGCAATGGGCGGCGATGAATTCCGTCCATTTGCAAATCATAGCGCTTCGGCCTTCACGCCAGCTCGCATGGATCCTCGGCTGCGCACACTTCGCTGCTCTGCTGGTGCTGGCAACACTGCCGGCAGCCTTGTGGCTGCAGGCCGGTGCCGCCGCGTTGCTGCTGCTCAGCGCGGCATACACCATCCGTCGTCATGCATGGCGCCGCGGTCGCGGCGCAGTGACCGCGCTGCATTTCACTGACCGTGAACAATTGCGGGTACTGATGCGCGACGGTTCATGGCACGCCGGACGCGTGCTCGGCAGCAGCAGCGTTGGCGTCGCCTGCACGGTGCTCAATATCCATCTGGCTGATCACCGTCTGCCCCTGCATGTGG
>JAYUYQ010000244.1:0-4201 GCA_043752435.1 Betaproteobacteria bacterium | reverse complement strand
TCGAGCATTCGCTGTGGCTGTCGCTGATGCGGGACCGGCTGGAGATCATCCGACGGCTGCTGTCGGACGATGGTTCGCTGTGGATCACCATCGACGACAACGAGGCGCATTACCTCAAGGTGCTGTGTGATGAGGTGTTTGGGCGGAGCAATTTTGTTGCGAATCTTGCTTGGCATAAAAGAGTTTCACCTGCAAATGATGCCAAGTATTTCAGCGCGGACTTTGACCACATTTTTGTTTTTGCCAAGAGCAGGGAGACATGGCGTCCAAATCGACTAGCGAAAAACGAATCGCAGCTTGCCAACTATCGAAATCCTGATAACGACAATCGGGGCGTTTGGAATTCTGCTGCATATACATGTGCAAAGACAGCAGACGAACGGCCTAACCTTTTCTACGCGATTAAGCAGCCAAATACTGGAGAAGATATTTGGCCAAGCCGTACGCGAGTTTGGGCCTACGACAAAAATACTCATCAAAAGAACGTTGACAGCGGAATTCTTTATTGGGGAAAAGATGGCCTGTCAAAAATGCCTCGTGTGAAAAAGTTTCTCACCGAAACAAAGCTGGTTGTGCCTCGAAGCATCTGGAGCTACGAGGAGGCTGGTCACAATCAAGAGTCAAGAATGGAGATCGATAAACTTTTCCCCGGAGATCCATTCACGACACCAAAGCCTGAAAAATTGCTTAAACGAGTCTTGGAAATTTCAACAAACCCCGGCGACCTAGTTCTCGACTCCTTCGCCGGCTCCGGCACCACCGGCGCGGTGGCGCACAAGATGGGTCGGCGCTGGATCATGATTGAGTTGGGCGAGCATTGTCATACCCATATCATCCCGCGCCTGAAGAAGGTGATCGACGGTGACGACCCGGGCGGTATTACTTCAGCGATGGACTGGAAGGGCGGCGGCGGCTTCCGCTATTACCGCCTCGCGCCCTCGCTGCTGGAAAAAGACCGCTGGGACAACTGGGTGATCCACCGCGACTACAACGCGGCGATGCTGGCCGAGGCCCTGTGCAAGCTGGAGGGCTTCACCTATGCGCCGTCCGAGACGGCGTACTGGCAGCACGGGCATTCCACCGAGCGCGACTTCCTCTACGTCACCACGGCGGCATTGACCCACGAACAGCTGGCCGAGCTCAGCGAGGACGTCGGCCCCGAGCGCAGCCTGCTGGTGCTGTGCACGGCCTTCCGCGCCAAACCCGAGGCCTTCGCCAACCTGACCATCCGCAAGATCCCGCTGCAGGTGCTGTCGCGCTGCGAATGGGGGCACGACGACTACAGCCTCAACGTGGCCAACCTGCCGCAGGCGCCGGAGGTGGAGGATGCGGCGGGAGACGGGGCTCACATGGCCAAGTCCGCTGCTGCCAGAGGGCGAGCGGCCAAAAAAGCCAGGCCGGCCGCGCCGCAGGCCGGCTTGTTTGGGGAGACCGAGTCATGAGTGAGCTGACCACGCGCGAGACCAGTCGCGTGATTCTGTACACCACTGGCGATGGCAAGGTGACGGTGGATGTCTGGTTTTCCGGCGGCACCTTCTGGCTGACCCAGAAAACCATGGCGGACCTGTTCGGCGTGAAGACGCCAGCGGTCAACAAACACCTGAAAAACGTCTTTGCCAGCGGGGAATTGCGGGAGGAAGCAGTTGTTTCCATTTTGGAAACCACTGCCGCCGATGGCAAAGCCTATGCCACGCGGTTCTACAACCTGGATGCCGTGATCGCGGTGGGTTACCGGGTCAATTCGATCAAGGCGACACATTTCCGCATCTGGGCAACACAGACCTTGCGCGAGTTCATGGTCAAGGGCTTCGTGCTTAACGACGAGATGCTCAAGAACGGGCGCGGTTTTGGTCAGGATTACTTCGACGAACTGCTGGAACGCATCCGCGAAATCCGGGCCAGTGAACGCCGCGCTTACCAGAAAATTGCCGATGTGTTCGAGCAGTGCAGCAGTGACTACCAAAGCGGCGGCGAGGAAACCCGGCTGTTTTACCAGATGGTGCAAAACCGGCTGCACTTTGCCAGCACCGGCCAGACCGCTGCCGAAATCGTCTACGACCGGGCCGATGCCGACAAGCCGTTCATGGGGCTTAGGACATGGAAAAACGCCCCGCGCGGAAAAGTCCTGAAGAGTGATGTGACCGTGGCCAAAAACTACCTGAGTGAAGCCGAGCTGGGCAAACTCAATCGCCTGGTGGCGATGTTTATCGATTTTGCCGAAGTGCGCGCCCTGAACCGCCAGGTTATGGTCATGAAGGACTGGCTTGCCTGGGTGGAGAAGTTCCTGGATTTCACCGATCAGCAAGTGCTGGCCCATTCCGGAAAAATCTCCCAGGACATGGCGCAGGCCAAGGCACACGCCGAATATGCCCGATTCCGGATCGGACAAGACCTGGATTACACCTCGGATTTTGACCTGAACTTGGCCAGCTACCTGAAAGGCGAGGCAAAACCATGAACCGCCACGTCAACGCCATCGCCGGCCGCCTCAGCCTGCGCCCGCCGCAGCGCGCCTCGCTGGACATCCTGCACCGCATCACCGAAATTGCGCCGCCGCGCAAGGACGCCGATGTGGCGGCAGCACTGGCGGCGATCCGCAGTGAATTCCCGTCGGTCGAGGATTTCGAGCGTGAGTTCCCGTCGCTGTGTTTTGCCCTGGCCACCGGCGTGGGCAAAACGCGCCTGATGGGTGCTTTCATCAGCTATCTGCACCTCGCGCACGGCATCAACAATTTCTTCGTGCTGGCACCGAACCTGACCATCTACAACAAATTGATCGCCGACTTCACGCCCAACACCCACAAATACGTGTTCAAGGGCATTGCCGAATTCGCGACCTCGCCGCCGGAAATCATCACCGGCGACAACTACGACCAGCGCGACCCGATGAGCGCGGGTTTGTTCGGCGGCGTCCGCATCAACATCTTCAACATTTCCAAGATCAATTCGGAAGTGCGCGGCGGCAGGGCGCCACGGATCAAGCGGCTGTCGGAATACATAGGCGAAAGCTATTTCGCCTATCTGGCCAACCTGCCCGATCTGGTATTGCTGATGGACGAGTCACACCGCTACCGCGCCTCGGCCGGCGTGCGCGCCATCAACGAACTCAAGCCCATCCTGGGATTGGAATTGACCGCCACGCCGATGGTGGAAACGCCGAAGGGCACCGACAAGTTCAAGAACGTGATCTACGACTATGCCCTCGGGCGGGCGATGGAAGACGGCTTCGTCAAGGAGCCGGCCGTGGTCACCCGCAAGGATTTCAGCGTGGCCGGCATGACGCCCGCTGCGGTCGAGGAAATGAAGCTGCAGGACGGTATCCGCCTGCACGAAAGCGTGAAAGTGGAGCTGGAGACTTATGCCCGCGAAAACGGCCGGGACATCGTGAAACCCTTTGTGCTGGTGATCGCCCGCGATACCACCCATGCCGGACAGCTGCTGGCCACGATCCAGTCGGACGCGTTTTTCCAGGGCCGCTACAAGGACAAGGTGATCCAGGTCGATTCCAGCCGCAGCGGCAGCGAGGAAGACGAGATGATCGAGCGGCTGCTCAAGGTGGAACACACCGACGAGCCGACCGAGATCGTCATCCACGTCAACATGCTCAAGGAAGGTTGGGACGTCACCAACCTGTACACCATCGTGCCATTGCGCGCAGCCAATGCCCGCATCCTGATCGAGCAATCCATTGGCCGCGGCCTGCGACTGCCCTACGGAAAACGCACCGGTGTGGCGGCTGTGGATACGCTGAACATCGTCGCCCACGACCGCTTCCAGGACATCATCGACGAAGCTAACCGGCCCGATTCGGCGATACGCCTGAAGACCATCGTGCTCGATGGCGAAACCAACCAGCCACGCACGAGCACCGTGGTGTCGCAATCACGGCTGGCCACGCAAATGGGTTTCGCGCCAGCGCACGCAACCACCAGCACGCGAGTGGCGCCAAGCGACGAAACGCCGGCCTTCACGGCGCCGGAAGAGCAGAAAGTGGCGCAACTTGCTTATGCGGTGATTCGTCGCCTTGAACGCTCGCCGGGCGAAGTGCCGACCGTGGCGCATCTTGGCACCGAGGAAGTGCGGCGTCGCATCGTCAACGAGGTTCGAGCCGAGTACCGCGTCCCCCAGCCTTCATTGGAAGGCATGGCGGTGCTGCCGGATATCGAGGCGATCGTCGAAAAGACGACAACGCTTGTCGTGC
>JAYUYQ010000243.1:0-4207 GCA_043752435.1 Betaproteobacteria bacterium | reverse complement strand
GAAAGTGTAAATGGAATAATTATTTATTATTAATAATCAGCGGGTATAATCCGGCACAGATCTGATTTCGATCACGCGACTACGACCCGACCGAAGACTAGAGGAGCAACACCCCATGCCCGCAACTGCCGCTGCCCATTCCGCAAAAACCGCCGCCCAATCGGGTGACATCAGCGTAGTCCCGATCACCAAATATGTAGGTGCCGACATCATCGGTATAGACCTGACGCAACTGATTTCCGATGCCCAGTTCGCGCAGATCCATGACGCGTGGATGCAGCATCAGGTGTTGCGCTTCCGCGGCCAGAACATGACCAAAGAACAACTGCAGAGTTTCAGCCACCGCTTCGGTGAACTCGACAAGGCACCAATCAACACCAGCGGCAAGCCCTGGGTCGAAGGTTTCCCCGACATGACCGTGATGTCCAACATCAAGGTTGACGGCCACGCCATCGGTGGCCTCGGCTACGGCGAAGCGGTGTGGCATACCGACATGTCGTACAACGAGATCACGCCGTCAGGCGCCTTGCTCTACGGGGTCGAAGTCACCAAATCCGGCGGTGAGACCGGTTTTCTCAATATGTATCACGCCTACGAAACCCTGCCGGCTGATCTCAAGGCCGCGATCGAAGGCAAAACCATCAAGCACGACGCCAGCCGCAACAGCGCCGGTGATCTGCGCGCGGGCTTCAAGGCAGTGACCGATCCGCGTGACGCGCCGGGCGCCGTGCATCCCGCGGTCGTGCGTCATCCGGTGACCGGCCGCAAGGCACTGTTCCTCGGCCGCCGGCCTTTCGGATATGTAATGAGCATGAGCCTGGAAGACAGCGAAGCGCTGCTCGACAAACTGTGGGCCCACGCTTCGCAGGAGAACTTCGCCTGGTTCCAGAAGTGGAACGTCGGCGACCTGCTGATCTGGGACAACCGTTGCGTGATGCACAAGCGCACCGCGTTTGACGCGAACGAGCGCCGGCTGCTCTACCGTACGCAGATCAAGGGTGTGCGGCCGCAAGCCTGATTTGGATTTATCACTGATGATCACAGGGCGACGCTGCGGCGGCGCCCTGTTTTTTTGGCGGGGAGGAAACGCCGGGGAGTGTTACGGCACTACCGGAAGCACGCCGGCGGTGTTGTCCTTCAGGTATTTCTCTTTCAGTTTTTTCATTGCTTCCAGATAATCTTCCATCGTGGACTGGTTGTTTTCGTATTTGCCGGCAATTTTCTGATAGGCGGCAATGTAGTCCGGGTCGGTCATGATTCAGTCCTTGGTTCTGTGCTAAACCACGCGTCTTTGCGAGTCTGTTCACTATACGCGCTTCGCCCTGCGGCCGGAGGTGAATTAACCGTTATCGTGGTTAAATACTGGCGCAGATTTCAACGGAGGAGTCAGCGCATGTCCCTGGAAATCACCCGCGGCCTGCAGGCCGTCGATGCCATCGAAGTGCAGGTGCTGGTCGACAATGTCACCGACAGCCTGTCCACCGTGCCCGCCGGCGTCACCAACGAAGTGCCGCTGCTGCTGAAGCGCGGCACGCTCAAGGAATCCGCCGGCGAATATCGCTGCTGCGCTCACCACGGCCTGTCGCTGATCATCACCGTGAAGGTCGGCACCGGCAAACAGACGCTGGTGTTCGATGCCGGTCCTGAGGCCTATACCGTGACGCGCAACGGTGCGCTGCTGAAAATCCCCTTCGGCGATGCTGGCGCCGTGGTGCTGTCGCACGGCCACTGGGATCATGCTGGCGGCCTGATCGAGGCGGTGCGCCAAGTGTGCGCCGCCAACGGCGGCCGCAGGCTCGAATGTCACGTCAATCCGGGGATGTTCGTACCGCGCGGCACGCTGCGCCACAGCGGCGACCCGCTGCCGCAAAAAGCTGTGCCCAGTCCGGGCGAGCTGGCCGATGCCGGTGCCATTGTCATCAACGCGCCGGAAGCGCGACGCCTGCTCGACAACTGTTTTTATCTCAGCGGTGAAATCCCCCGCGTGACCCCGTACGAAGTCGGCCTGCCCGGACACTTGAAACGCACCGCCGACGGTTCAGGCTGGGAGCCGGACCCGTGGATCATGGATGAGCGTTATGTCGCCGTGCACGTCAAGGGCAAGGGGGCGGTGGTGTTCACCGCGTGCTCGCATGCAGGTGTGATCAATGTGCTGAAGGATGCGCGCAACGTCTTCGGCGACGTGCCGCTGCATGCGGTGATGGGTGGCTTTCATTTGTCCGGCCACCAGGTCGAGGAAATCATTCCGGATACCGTCGATGACATGCGCAGCTTCGGCTTGAAGCGCATCGTGCCCGCGCACTGCACCGGATGGCGCGCGGTGGGCGCGCTGGTGCAGGCGTTTGGCGAGGAAGTGATCGTGCCGTCGGCGGTGGGACGGCAGTTTGTGTTTTAAGAGCGCGGTTTCAATGACCAAGTGCAAAAAGTGCAGCATGATGCTGCTTAAAATCGAAAGCGTTCGGGGTGAACAACGCAGCGGGACAGCGGAAACCCATCGACTTGCGTGGTCTGGTGTTCAGTTGCCAGGCAATGGCATCCAGCTGCGCTTGAGTGAATACACTCAAGTCGGCACCCTTGGGCAGATACTGTCGCAGCAGCCCATTGGTGTTCTCGTTGATGCCTCGCTGCCACGGACTGTGCGGATCAGCGAAATACACCTTCACTTCGGTGGCTTCAGTCAGCCGTTGATGTCCCGCCATCTCCCGCCCCTGATCGTAAGTCATCGACAGCCGCTTTTGCGCCTCGATGCGGTTGAGCACACGGCTGAAGCCTCTCACTGCCGATTCTGCGCTGGCATCCTCCATCCTGGACAGCACCGTGAACAAGGTGGTGCGCTCGACCAGCGTGCCGACCGCCGAGCGATTGTACGCCCCCTTGATCAGATCCCCCTCCCAGTGCCCGGGTATCAGCCGCTCCTCAACCTCAGGTGGCCGGTCATGGATGCTGACCATGTCAGGGATGCGCCCTCGCCGGTCTTCGCCCCGCGCACGGGGCCGACGCTTGGCGTGACCGAACCGCAACCAGCCAATCACTTGCGTGCGCAGCTCCCCACGCGGCATAGCGTAGATCGCGGTGTAGATGGTTTCATGAGAAACCCGCAGCGCAGGGGTGTCGGTATGCACAAGTGCCAGTGTGCCGGCAATCTGTTCGGGCGAGTAGCCCTTCTTCAGGTATCGCACCACACGACCCCACAAGGGGGCTTGTGGTCGCAGGCGGCGCGCAACGTGCGGCGTAACTGTGCGCATAGTAGCGCGCTCCTGGGCGGCCACAGCCCGGTAGCCGCCCGCCATCCGCGGGCGTCCAGGACCGCAGCACGCCGTCGTGCGCACCCAGCCGTTTCGCCTGAGCTCGCGCGACAGCGTCGAGGCCGAACGATTCAACCCCAGGGCAATCGCTGCCGGTTTGATGCCCATCTCCAGCTGCGTCTGGATCATCATTCGCTCTTCAATGCTCAACTGACTGTAGCTTTTTCCCATGCAACATTCTCTCCGAGAAATGTTGCACTTGGTTTTTGAGCGCGCCCTGCTTTTCCCAATAACCATAGGTACTCACCCTATACCTTTGGTTACGAAACGACCTAATTACCTATATTTTTTATCAAACGACCATAGCCACCTGGATGGGTGCAGGAAAGCCAGCAGCAGATGCCGCGCCCCGTGGCGACAAAACTTACAACTTCCAGACCTCCGGAGCACCAGGCATTCGCAGTGTCGACTGCGGGGCGTTACTTTGTACCAGAGACTGCAACTTCCACGCGGCGGTCAGGCTGCAGACAATCAATCAGTTTTTTGCTGACTTTCTGGCCGACGCACGCCCCCGATTTGGTTACGGGTTCTGTTTCACCGGCACCCCGGGAGGAAATTTTGCCGGCCGGTATGCCCGCAGCGTCCGCCAGATAGTTCTTGACCGTTTCGGCGCGGCGTGTCGAAAGTGCCATGTTGTAGGCGGGGGAGCCAATCCGGTCCGTGTGTCCAATTACGGTTATTACGTCGAAGCTGGTGCCCCGCAGATCTGCTGCAAACTTGTCCAGATGTTGTTTGCCCTCAGCCATCATTGTGGATTGGTCAAAAGCAAAAAGGGAGTCTGCAGAAAAAGCGACCTTCCTGGGTGCCGGCGGCACGACGACTGGCGCAGGCTTCGGCGGAGGCGGTGCTGCAGCGACGACCACGGCGGGCGCTGCCACCGGCTGAGGGGCGGCAACATAGGG
>JAYUYQ010000242.1:0-4217 GCA_043752435.1 Betaproteobacteria bacterium | reverse complement strand
CCTTCGCAATCTGCGGCAGCGATTTGGCCGGCACGTCCTTCAGCACCGGCACCAGCAGTCCGTCGAAATTGAGATCCACCGCGATACCGATGTTGATGCGGCGATGCAGTAGCAGGCCGTCACCCTGCAGACTGGCATTGAGCTTGGGAAACTTGCCCAGCGCAATCGACACCGCGCGCACGATGAACGGCAGATAGGTCAGCGCAAAACCCTCGCGGCGCTTCCAGTCGGCGCCATGCAGCTTGCGCGCGGCATCGACACGATGAAAATCAGCCTCCACGACCTGCAGCACGTGCGGCGCGGTGTGCCAGGACTTAGCCATGTTCTCGGCGACCCGTTTGCGCACGCTGTTGAAGGGTGAAACCTGCCCTGACATCACCGTTGCTGGCGCAACCGGCACTGGCGGTGCTGCTGCAGGACGGGAGCCACGACTGGCAATAAATTCGGTGACGTCTTCACGGGTGATGCGGCCGTCACGGCCAGTACCGCTGATATCCGCTGAATTCAGGCTGTGCTCAACAATGAGGCGCCGGACCACAGGCGACAGTCGTTCGGCGGCGTTAACTCGGGGGCGATCAGAAACCGCATACGATGGCGGCGGCGCACTACCGACCGTGGGCGCTGTTGCCGAAGCCGGTGCAGCCACAGGCACTGCCGCCACCGGCTTCGATGTCCCTGCCTCGCGGATCACCGCCAACCGCGCGCCGACCTTGGCGACGATGCCCTCGGCCACCACGATCTCGGCAATGACTCCGGCTACCGGCGACGGGATCTCAGTGCTGACCTTGTCGGTTTCCACGTCGAACAGCGTCTCATCGGCCTTGATCGTGTCGCCGACTTTTTTGTACCATTTGGTTACTACGCCCTCGGCCACGGTTTCGCCGAGTTGCGGCATGATGATGTCCATCGTCTGTCAAATCCCGGTTGTGCTAAAGATGATTGTCACTGCCCTGCCTTGTAAACGATCTTGCCGCCCACCATCGTCATCACCGGCTTCAAATCCTTGATGTTGTCAGCCGGCACGGTCAGGTAGTCCTTGTCGAGCACCAGCAAATCGGCATATTTGCCTTTTTGCAGCGAACCGAGATTGCCTTCCTGAAACAGGATGAACGCATTATTGCGGGTGTGTGCGATCAGCGCCTCTTCACGCGTGATGCTCTGGCGATTGACATGGTGGCCACCGACCATCTTGCCGGTGATGGCAAAACCCAGCGTGTAGAACGGATTCGATGTGGTCACTGCCGTGGCGTCGGAGCCGAGCCCCCACAGGATGCCGCTGTCCTGCACGCGGCGAAACGGCGGCATGTCCCAAGCCTTGTCACCGTGAACCCGGTGCATCAGCACACCCTGGATCAGCGGCCGGCTGTGGATCTGTGCCGTCATGCCGAGGCGTTTCATGCGCAGCAATTGCTGATCGTCAATCTGGTCCAGATGCGAGAACGACCAGCGCAGCGCCTTGATCGGCGACACTTTGTTGAGATCCTCGTAGGCCGCGAGAAACTGGTCGATGGGACCGTTCATCTCGACATGCGAATTCAGATAAATGCCACGCTGCGCCAGCGCCGTGGCGATGCGTAGCATTTGCACGATGTCATCGGGTTTGACTTCCTTCTGTACTCGCAGCAATTGCGTAGTGATTGGCGAATAAACCGATTCGCCCCAGCCGATATGATCAAAATAGTCGTTACCCTGGAATGGCTTCAATGCCGGAATTTCTGCCAGCACCTTGTCCACCTGCTCCGGTGTGGCGGGTTGGCGGATCGTGGTCCAGAACACGCGCACATTAAGTTCGCCCTTCTCGGCAAGCTGGCGATAAGGCTCGTAATGTCCTGCGGTCATGCCACGCCCGCCGGCATCGCCCCAGGCCGTGACGCCGAGTGAATTCAGATAGGTCACCAGCTTGCGCGCATTGATCGCCCGTGCTTCGGCCTCAAGTTTTGGCACCTTGCCGGCAACAAATGCAACGCCACCGGCGCCGCGCACCACGCCGGTCAATTTGCCGCTGGCGTCTTTTTCAATCGTGCCGTTCGCCGGGTTGGGCGTGGACTCGTCAATTTTCGCGGCGCGCAATCCTGCGCTATTGAGATAAATGTGGTTATAGATCGACTGCACCGCCAGTGGCGTATCGGGCGCAATGCTGTCGAGTTCTGCCAGCGGAAAACCCCGCGGTGCGTCGGTGAATTGCTCCTCCGACCAGCCGCCAAGAACGCTCACCCATTCACCGGGCCTGGCCATGCGTGCCCGTGTCGTGAGCATCTGCAGCGCCTGCGCGCGCGAGGTGACGCCATCAAAACGCAGTTCATCGTGTTCAGCGGCGCGTATCCAGTGCGAGTGATTGTCGATGAGGCCCGGTATCACCGTACGCCCCTGAAGATCAATCACTGTGGTGCCGCTGTCGGCCAGTTTACGAATATCTCCGCTGCTGCCGGCCGCCACGATGCGCTGATTTTTGATCGCCAGCGCCTGCACGATCGTGAACCGGTCATCGACGGTGACGATCTTGCCATTGACGAGAATGGTGTCCACAGCCAGTGCCGGGCGAACCGACAAAAAGGCTGAAATAAATATTAATAAAAACAATAATTTACGCGTGATATTAAGCATCACCCCATCTCCTCTGGTCAACTTGCACTCTGGTCAACTTGCTGTTCAATCAATCCGTTCGCTGATCTCGCGCACAATGCGCTCCACCGACGGGATCGTGTTGTCCTCAAGCTGATCGGCGGACGGCAGCGGAATGTGCGGCGTGGTAATGCGGATGATCGGGCCGTCGAGCTCCCAGAAACATTCGTCGGCGATGATCGATGCGATTTCCGCACCCCACCCGCAGAGCCGCGGATTTTCTTCAACCGTCACCAGCCGCCCCGTCGCCGCCACTTCAGCGAGGATGGTCAGCGTATCCAGCGGCACCAGCGAACGCACGTCGATCACGGTGCAGGAAATACCGTGTTCCTTCTCCAGTATCTCCGCTGCCGCCAGTGCACGATGCACCATCAAGGCGAGGGCCACGATCGTGCAGTCCTTGCCCCGGCGCAACACCCGCGCCTTACCCAGTTCATCAACATGTTCGCCGTCGGGTACTTCGCCCTTGAACGGGTACAGCGACTTTTGCTCGAACACCAGAACCGGGTCGTCGCTGCGTACCGCTGCGGCGATCAAACCTTTGACGTCGGCGGGAAAGGCAGGTGCTACAACCTTGATGCCCGGAATCATCATCGCCCAGTTTTCCACCGACTGTGAGTGCTGCGCGCCGAAACGCGAGCCGGCGCCATTGGCGGTGCGGATCACCAGCGGCATCTGCACCTGGCCATTGGTCATGTAACGCGATTTGGCGATTTCGTTGGCCACAATGTCCCAGCACACCGCGAGGAAATCCGAAAACATGATCTCGGCAATTGGCCGCAAACCCGTCATCGCTGCACCCATCGCCGCACCGAGGATGGCCTGCTCCGAAATCGGACAATCGCGGACACGCTTTTCGCCAAATTTGTCGAGCAGGCCCACCGTCGCCTTGAACACGCCGCCGGCATGCGCCACGTCCTCGCCCAGAAACACCACGCGTTCGTCGCGCGCCATTTCCTGCGCGATGCCTGCAGCTACCGCGTCGCGGTAAGTCAGTTCCGCCATGCGGCACCCCCGTCAGCCCACACATGTTGATAAATGCCGTCCAGCGACGGCGGCGCCGAGGCCTTGGCAGTCTCGGTCGCCTCATTCACCTGCTGCATCACTTCACCCTCGATATCGGTCAGCGTGGCCTCGACAATGCCCAGATCGAGCAGACGTTCGCGGTAAATTTTGATCGGATCGCGCTCCAGCCATCGCTCCAGCTCGCCTTCCGGCCGGTACTTGCCCGGGTCGGCGCGCGAATGGCCGGAGTGGCGGTAGGTCATCGCCTCGATCAACGCCGGTCCACCGCCCTTACGCGCGCGTTCGATGTATTTAGTGGCGGTGCGATACATCACATCAACATCGTTGCCATCAACGACAATTTTTTCGAGGTTATAGGCGCCGGCACGATCCGCCGCCGGATGCTCTACCGCGGTCACTGCGCTGATCGGCGTGTATTCCATATAGAGATTGTTTTCGCAGACAAAAATCACCGGCAACTTCCACACCACGGAAAAATTCAGCGCCTCATGAAAAGCACCGATGTTAGTGGTGCCATCGCCGAAAAAACACACGGACACCTGCTCGGTGCCGCGGTACTGCGCGCTCCA
>JAYUYQ010000241.1:0-4230 GCA_043752435.1 Betaproteobacteria bacterium | reverse complement strand
TGGATCCGCGCCTGCTCAACCATCGCCTGCCCGGATTGCACGGTTGCCTCCAGTGATTTGGCTGAAGTCACTGCCACATCGTATTCCTGCTGCGTGATGAACTCGCGCTTAAGCAGCGGTTCCAGCCGCTGCTGTTGAGCCTTGGCGTTTTCCAATTGCGCCCGGTCGCGCGCCAAAGCGGCGATCGCCTGGTTGTACTGTGACTGGAAAGTCCGCGGATCAATTTGAAACAGGAGCTGTCCCGCTTTGACCTTGTCGCCTTCCTTGAACGATATATTTTGTAGCACACCGCTGACCTGCGCCCGGATCTGGACACTCTGCTCGGGCTCGACGGTACCCACCGCCTCAATCAATACCGGCATCGGCTTGGTCACCGCGCGCACAGCCTTGACTGTCAGTGGCCCGCCGCGGCCGCCCTTGGCGCCTTTACCTTTGCTTTTTTCACCGCTGCTGGCGCCATCTCCGGACGACTGCTGCCAATACCAGTAGCCGCCCGCAACAGCGGCAGCAATTACGGCAAACACCAGCACCATGATCAATCGTTTCATTTTGCTCCGCCCGCTGCCTTGAGGAAGTCGCTGGCACCGACGGCAACCTGCAGCCGGGCCAGCGTTGTGAACCAGTCCAGGTAAGACTGAATCTGTTGCACCCGCGCGTTCGATTCATCCTGCTGCGCCGTAATCAGGTCGAGAATGCTGCCGAATCCGCTTTGGTAGCGCGCCAGCGTTGCCTGTGACGTCTGCTCCGCCGAACGCACCTGCGCCTGCGTGCTGGAAATGCTGCTGGTCGTGGTTTTCAAATCGTAATAACCCTGCCAGACCTCGACTTCTGTCTGCCTGAACAGCACATCGCGGTTGGCTGCGGCAGTTTCAGCCTGAACCTGAGCCAGCCGCGCGCTGTAGGTATCGCGAAACCCGGTAAATATCGGAATGCGCAGCGCCAGCCCGATACTGTAATTGCTGGCGGCAGCTCGGTTGTCATTGAACAAAGTATGCCCACCGCCGCCAGTGACCTCAATGGTTGGCAAGCCAGCTCGGGCCACCGCCTTGGCATTGGCCTCAGCCGCGCGCACCTGCGCCTCCGCAGCCACCAGGTCGGGCCGCGACGTTTTGGCTTTTTCCAACAAGTCGCTGATTCCCGTCGTCATCGCGGTAATCTGCGGCGGTTGCTGCAGCGGCTGCACGCTGATTGCAGCATTCACCGGCAGGCCCACCACAGAAGCCAGTTGCCCGCGCGATTTCTCCAGTTCGCCGCTGCTGCGGGTCAGGTTGAGCTGCGATTGCGCCACCAGGGTTTCCGCGCGATAAACATCTGCGACCGTTGCCAGCCCTGATTCGCGGCGTTTCTGCGCCGCCTCCAGCGCTGTTTTTGCATTATTCAGCGACTGGCTGTTGATCCGCACCAGCGCATCATTGCCGATCAGGCGGTAATACGCCTGCTCGACCTGAAAAATAACATCCTGCAGCACGCGGTTGTGCGAGAGATTTGCCGCCAGCAGGCGATATTCGCTCGATTCAACCTGATAACCGCGTACACCAAAGTCAAACAACACGTAACTCAGGCTGACCGACGGGCCGAAACGCGTCTGCCACGGCACAATGTTTCCGGCATTGGCTACCTGCTGGCTGCGGATCATGGCGTAGGTTCCGCTGATCTGCGGCAACAGATCGGCTTTTTCAATGGCGACCCCGGCGGCCGCAGCGCGCGCGGCCAGCCACGCCTGACGCGTCCGCGGATTGTTGCGCAACGCAAATTCAGTCAGTTCCGGCAACGACAGCAATGGGTTGCGCGGCAATGCCCCGGTGACCACTGGCATAGTGACGGCAGGCAACGGCAACGCTGATTCCCACCGTTGGTGCGGAGCCGGAGAAACACTGGCTTCAGCACCCCAGGGATCACTCCATGTCGATTGCGCAAATGCCTGTGTTGCTGCCAGAAATAAAAAAAGCGCCCCGGTGAGCGCTGAGATCAATGTCGAGCAGTATAGATGCATGCAGCTACGTTTTCTGGGAGTTAAAAAAACGAATATCGCGGAGCGATGGTAGCACTAATGCTCTGAATAATTGGCAGTTATGCAGCAACACATGAGTGACCAACAAAGCCCATTCAGACTTTCATACTGGGAAAAAATGTGGTGATGCGGTGCGGGCTGCGGTAATTAGTCGTACGCTTATCCATACATAAAATAAATGGATAATTCATTATGCGGCGGCATGTTAGCCTCGTTTTCTTGTCCCAATTCCAATAAATTCCAGGCAAAAACCCCCCGTGTCAACGACCGCTGTTTCAAAAACCCCTGTGTCAAAGTTGGTAAAGCCCCACGGAGGGGGTCCACTCAAACCGTTGCTACTTTCCGGCCCCGCACTTGAGGCTGAGCGAACCCGCGCCCGCAGCCTGCCGCAAATCCCAGTCAGTTCCAGGGAAAAAGGCGATTTGCTGATGCTGGGCATCGGTGGATTTACTCCGCTGGACGGCTTCATGACGCATGCCGACTGGCAAATCGTCTGCGACCATTACACCCTTGCGTCGGGAATATTCTGGCCGATTCCGATCACCCTTTCCGCCACGCAGCCGGTCGCCGACACTCTCAAGCTGAACAGCGATGTCGCGCTCACTGACGGCGATAAGGGTGAATTACTGGCCACGATGACCATTACGGAAAAGTACGTCATCGACAAGGCCCATGAATGCAAATCCGTGTTCAAAACCACGGATATCGCGCATCCGGGTGTGCGGATGGTGATGGACCAGGCTGATGTGAACCTCTCGGGGCCCGTCAGAGTATTGTCCCAGGGCGGTTTTCCGGAAAAATATGGGGCGATGTACATGACACCGGCCCAGACCCGCGCCGTATTCGACGCCAATGGCTGGACCACGGTCGCCGCATTCCAGACCCGCAACCCGATGCACCGATCGCATGAGTACCTCACCAAAGTGGCCATCGAAGTCTGCGATGGCGTGCTGGTGCATTCTCTACTGGGCAACCTGAAACCCGGCGACATTCCGGCCGATGTGCGCACCGAGGCCATCGCCGCGCTGATCGAAAAATATTTCGTGCAGAAAACCGTTGTGCAGTCCGGCTATCCGCTGGACATGCGCTATGCCGGACCACGCGAAGCCCTGCTGCATGCCGTGTTCCGCCAGAACTACGGCTGTACACACCTCATCGTGGGGCGTGATCACGCCGGGGTCGGCAGCTATTACGGGCCGTTTGATGCACACGCAATTTTCGACGAGATTCCACGCGGTGCGCTTGAGACCAAACCAATCAAGATGGGATTGACGTTCTGGTGTCACCGCTGCTCCGGCATGGCATCGAGCCGCACCTGCCCCCACGACGAAAAGGACCAGTTGCAGGTATCAGGTACACAGCTGCGCAAGTGGCTGTCGGAAGGTCATCCCGTGCCGGCGGAGTTCAGCCGTCCGGAAGTGCTGGAAGTGCTGCGCGCCTATTACGCGACGCTCGGATAGTCCGAATAAAGTTTACCCGCAGGTCACCCGCGCACACTGACTACGCCTTTACTCAGGCTAGTGCATGCTGCCTAAGGCTTTTTCGGCGTCTTGTATTCGACTTCCTTCTGGAGCGGCTTCCAGACGGTTTCGAAACCGACAAACCCCTTTTCGTTGGCTGCCATCTGACGCGTGGTGTAAAAATCTGTTTGGCCGTCAGGAACCGTTGTGGTGCTGGGTTTTTGCTCGCTCATAAGTCACCTTTTTCTTGAAGTCAGGATTGCAAGTAACAAAGCCGGAATTTGTCCGCTACCATTTTACCCGCCGTTCAAACAGGCCTCATCAGTGCCGGGTCGATATCCGCGCCTGCAATGATCGCCCCGCCCGCCCTGGTTTCTTCATCAGTGGCGTCACGCACGGTCAGTATCTCGAGCGTAAAGACGACCTCCCTGCCGCAAAGCGGGTTGTTGCCGTCGACAGTCACTCTCTCGTCGTCCAGATGCGTCACCAGAAAGCTGCGGGTCTGCCCCCTGTCGCTCTCCATCAGGATGGAGGTGCCGACCTGCCGATACTCCTCGGGAACGTTCTCGATGTGATCGGAAAAAACCAGCGATTCGTCCCTGGGGCCAAAGATCTGGTTGCCGTTGATTGGCACCTCAATGATGTCGCCGACAGACCTGCCCTCCAGCTCCTTGTGGACGGAAGGGGCCAGAATTTCATTGTGTCCGTGAACATAGCCCAGGGGGAATTCAACACGGGTGAGGACATGCCCCGATTTTC
>JAYUYQ010000240.1:0-4235 GCA_043752435.1 Betaproteobacteria bacterium | reverse complement strand
ATTGCCTGACCAGCTTTGCCCAGCGGGCAGCGTCTTCTTTGATGAGTCTGGCGAACTCGGGAACCGTGGTGTATTCAACCTCGATGCCGTTGTTCGTCAGGCGGTCGATCACGGATTGCAGCTCCAATGCTTTTTTGATTTCAAGATTGAGCTTGGTGATGATCGGCTTGGGTGTTGCCGCCGGCGCCATCAGACCGTACCACACCGGCACTTCGTATCCGGGCAGGGTTTCTCCAATCGTCGGTATGTTAGGTGCGGCTTGGGCACGTTTGGCGCCGGTGACACCCAAGGCCCGCAGTTTGCCCACCTTGACCTGCGGCAGGGCGGCCAGCACCGGAAGAAAACTGATTTGTACTTCTCCCTGCATGGTCGCCAGGATGTTTAGCGCCGCGCCCTTGTAGGCAACGGACGTGAGCTGAACGCCGCTCATCACGGAAAACAGCTCCCCGGCCAGATGGTTGGTCGATCCTTGTCCGGAGTGGCCAAACAGCAATTTGCCTGGCGGCTGTGTTTTGCCGTAGGCGATCAGTTCCCTGACGGTGGTGGCGGGAATCGAGGGATTAATCATCATCATCGTCGCTCCCATGCCGATGACCGACAACGGGGCAAACGCCTTCAAGGGGTCGTAGGCCGGTTTGCGTTTGAAGTTTGGACTGATGGTGATGACCGGCTGGCCCATGAACAGCGTATACCCGTCGGGAGTCGCGCTGGCAGCGATGTCCATGGCCAGCGCGCCGCCGGCACCGGGACGTCCGTCGATGACGATGCGTTGTCCGAGTTGCTCACCCAGTTGAGTGGCCATGACGCGGGCGATGGTGTCACTGACGCCGCCCGGAAGATAGCCGGTAATGATGCGCATCGGTCGGGTCGGGTAGGAGGGCTCTGCCGCGACGGCAGTGACGCAGGTCATGGCCAGCAAGGCCGGCAAGGTAAAACAAAGAATGCGCATGTTGAAACTCCGCGGGAGCAAGAACAGGTTAACCGACACTTGCGCCGGAATCCTTGACGATCTTCCGCCATTTTGGAATTTCGGTGCGTATCAGCCTGGAGAATTCTTCAGGAGTGCTGGTGGTCAGATCTACGCCCTGGCTGAAAAACCGGGATTTCATGTCAGTGGATTCGATAATGCCGACGATTTCCCGGTTCAGCTTGATGACGATTTCGCGTGGTGTGGCTGCAGGTGCGAGGATGCCGTACCAGGGCGTGAAATCGTAACCGGGCACGCCGGCCTCGGCAACGGTGGGCAGTTCCGGCGCCTGGGGTGAGCGTTTCCCGCTGGAGACGGCAAGCACATTGAGGCGACCGCTACGCACGTGCGGCATTCCGGTCAGCAGATTGCTGAACATCATTTGCGATTCACCTGCAACAAGCGCATTGAGCGCCGCGGCATTGCCTTTGTACGGCACATGCACAATGTTGATTCCGGACATCGATTTGAGCATTTCTGCCGCCATGTGGGTCGGACCACCGCTGCTGGCGGTTGCAAAATTGATGCGTCCGGGTCTGGATTTTGCTGCGGCAATCAGCTCACGGACCGACTTTGTGTTTATGGACTGATGAACGAACAGGCCCAGTGGCAGGGTTGCAATTAATGTAACCGGAGAAAAGTCTTTGACCGGATCGTAATTCAGATTGGCATAAAGACTGGGATTGACCGCGTGGGTGCCTATGTGTCCGGTCAGCAAAGTATGGCCGTCCGGGGCCGAGCGCGCGGCCAGTTCGACGCCGATGCTGCCACCGGCACCGCCGCGATTGTCGATGATGACCTGCTGTCCCCAGGCTGCGGTCATTTTTTCGCCGATGGCCCGCGACATGATGTCCATGGGGCCGCCTGCGGCAAAAGGCACGATGAGTCTGATCGGTTTATTCGGATATTCAGGCGTTGCTGCATAGGCGGTGCAGATTGAAAACGCAAAACCCAATGTCGCAATGATCGCTGCAGCTTTGTGTTGCATACCCTGTTTCCCTTTACGCAAAACTTGTGCAATTTCCGTGCCGCCCGCATTTACGTCTCGTTTTCTCGTTTATATCTCCGCAACTGCGCCGGACCACGGCGACATGACATCCGAGATGCCGTAATGTTCGCCCGATTTCGGGTCACGGAGCACCGCACTGGGGCAGGCGAAATTGGTGGGATAAACCACCAATTCGCTGAGATCAACGGGGAATTTTGCGGACAGCGCAGCCTGCACGTCCTGGGGATGACGGGGGTCAACGCCGACAGCATCGCCGCCGCTGGCGTCTATGCGCGGTTGATGGAATGCGTCAGCCAGCGTCATGCCGTGGTCAATCAGGAAGGAACTGATTTGATACACCGCAGGCAGAATCTTGCGGCCGCCAGACGCACCGATGGCGAACCACGGTTTGCCGTCCCGCCGGGCAATCAACGGGCACATATTCGACAATGCACGCTTGCCCGGCGCGAGACAGTTGGGTGATTCCGGACGGGGATCAAACCACATGATGCCGTTGTTCATCAGCACGCCGCTGGAAGGCAGCACCACCTTGGAGCCGAATACCGAGAGCAGGGTCTGCGTCAGTGCAACCATGTTGCCGTGCCGGTCGATGACATTGAGGTGGGTGGTTGTCGAAGGATCCCGTCGGTCGCTGGTGTCACCCATCGTGGTCAGTCGCTCGGCGTATGCGTTGCGCAATGCATCTGCGTAAGCGACAAAGGCATCAGCATGCGGCCCGCCGGATATGAAACGCTGCTCCCGCAGTGGTGCGAGGGCACGCAGCATGGTGGGGCCGGCGGTTAGTTCAGGTGCCAGCGCCAGCTGTGCATTGCCATAGCGGGTTTCGATCGGGGCCACGATGCGGGCGTGGAAGTTTTTCAGGTCTGCGGCCGACAGATTGCCGCCCATGGCTTTCAGGTCACGGATGATGCTGGAAGCAACATCGCCCTCGTAAAAATCGCGCGGACCGGCATCCGCCAGTCTGCGCATGGTTGCGGCAAGTCCGGTGAGTTTGAGCCGCTGCAACGGCGCGCCGGCGGCAGTGACCGGTGGAAAACCGCCCGGCAGCCAGATCTCGCGCGTCGACGGATAACGCGCAAGCTCCTTGGCCATGGTCGCTGCCTTCAGCGTCAGATACCAGTCAACGGCAATACCCTCATCCGCCAGACCGATTGCGGGTTGCATCACTGTGCTGAAGGGCATGGTGCCGAATTTGCCGAGGGCAGTGCTCAAGCCGTCGACATGGCCCGGTATGGCGATTGACATTGGACCGTGCACATTACGGTCGTCCTGCACCGTCGGCCAGGTGAACAGATCGCTGGTGTAACCGCCGGTCATGGGGTAATCAGCGGGATCCAGACCGTGCGGCGAAATCGGACCGAAATCGACGACATGGACACGATCCTCCTTCGCCAAGTAGACGAGCATGAAGCCGACACCGCCCAGTCCGCTGTTCCAGGGTTCTACGGCTGCGAGCGCAAAGCCGGTGGCCACGGCTGCATCAACCGCGTTGCCGCCGGCAGCGAGGATTTCTGCGCCGGCCTTGCTGGCAATGCGGTTCTGGGAAGCAACAATGCCGCCCCGAGCGCAGGCAACGGGTTTTCTGACGTTCCAGTTTTGTACGAGATGGGTGCTCATGATGTGGATCGAGAGGGAAAAGATGACTATATAATCGTGTTAATGCTAATCGAAAAGCGTCAGTGACGCATAGCGCCGCTGAAGACAAGCATCTTCAGTCATTAATACATCCCATTGCCATCCAATGACCAAGCACATCGTCTGCCTGACTTTTGATTTTGATGCGATCTCCGGCTTCATCGCTCGCGGCCAAACTTCCGCCAGTTGGCGGTCGCGCGGTGAATTCGGACCTCGTGTCGGTGCGTCACGGCTGCTCGCACTGTTTCAAAAATACGATATACGAACATCATGGTATGTCCCGGGTCATACCATAGAGACGTTTCCCGACGCGGTGGGCAAGGTGGTGGAGGCTGGTCACGAAATCGGCCACCACGGTTGGACGCATCGACCGCCGGCCAGTTTGTCGCGTGAACAGGAGGAGGCGGAACTGGTGCGCGGCAATGAGGCCATCCGGCGTATATCCGGGAAATATGCGCGAGGGTACCGGTCGCCGTCCTGGGATCTGTCACCGCATTCCGTGGAACTGATGCTCAAGCACGGTTTTGATTACGACAGCAGCATGATGGGCGACGATTACACGCCTTATTTTGCCCGGCAGAACGACAACATCACCCTGGAGCACAAGGCCGAGTTCGGCAAACC
>JAYUYQ010000239.1:0-4239 GCA_043752435.1 Betaproteobacteria bacterium | reverse complement strand
CCGAAGACCCCAAGGAAATCGTCAAGATTGCCCGCCAGATCGGTTATCCGGTGATCATCAAGGCGTCCGGCGGCGGCGGCGGGCGCGGCATGCGCGTGGTGCACACGGAGGCCGCGCTGAAAAATGCGGTCACCACCACCCGTGCCGAAGCGCAGGCGGCGTTCAGCAATCCAACGGTGTACATGGAAAAGTACCTGGAGAAGCCGCGCCACATCGAAATCCAGGTGCTCGCCGACAAACACCGCAACGCGTTTTACCTGGGCGACCGCGACTGCTCGATGCAGCGCCGACACCAGAAAATCATCGAGGAGGCGCCGGCCCCCCTGCTCAACGAAAAAGCGCGCATCCGTATCGGTGAACGCTGCGCCGAAGCCTGCCGCAAGATCGGTTATGAGGGTGTGGGCACCTTCGAGTTTTTATATGAAGGCGGTGAATTCTTTTTCATCGAAATGAACACCCGGCTGCAGGTCGAGCATCCGGTGACTGAATGCGTGACCGGGCACGACCTGGTGCAGTTGCAGATCCGTGTCGCCGCCGGCGAAAAACTGACGCTGCGGCAGAAGGACATCGTGTTGAAGGGGCATGCCATCGAGTGCCGTATCAATGCCGAGGATCCGTACAAATTCACGCCTTCGCCCGGGCGCATCACCTCGCTGCACATGCCCGGTGGTCCCGGCATCCGTGTCGACTCCCATGCCTACAACGGTTATTTTGTGCCGCCGCATTATGATTCGCTGCTCGGCAAGATCATTGCCTACGGCGATACGCGGGCGCAGGCGATCGCGCGCATGCACATCGCCCTGTCGGAAACCATCATCGAAGGCATCAGCACCAACCTGCCCTTGCACCGCGAATTGATGCGCGATGCCGCGTTCCTGCGCGGCGGCACCAGCATCCATTATCTCGAAGAGCGGCTGGCGAAGCTGACCCGCGCCGAATAACGTATCCGCATTCCGACCGGACTCCATGCCCTGGCTGTGCGCAATCCTGCATGTTGAAGAGGACGCAATTGAAGAGCTGACCGACGCGCTGCTCGCCGCCGGCGCGCTGGCGGTAGATGTGCAGGATGCGGCCGCGGGCACCGCTGCTGAACGCCCGATCTTTGCCGAACCCGGCGAAGCGCCGGCAGCCGGCTGGCAGGCCAATCGCGTCAGTGCACTGTTTGCGATCGACGCCGATCTTCACGTGGCAATTCCACAGGCGCTGACCGAGGCCGGCATATCACCGGCACCGGCGTTCCGCGTCGAGCGTGTTGAAGATGCCGACTGGGTGCGTCTGACGCAGAGCCAGTTCCAGCCTCTGCAGATCACGTCGCGGCTGTGGGTGGTGCCGAGCTGGCATGAGCCGCCAGATCCCGCGGCAGTCAACATCGTGCTTGATCCCGGCGTCGCGTTCGGCACCGGCGCGCATCCGACCACGCGGCTGTGTTTGTGCTGGCTGGATAGCGTGGTGACTCCCGATGCCGACGTGCTCGACTATGGCTGCGGCTCCGGCATTCTGGCGATTGCCGCGATGAAACTGGGTGCGCGCAGCGCCCGCGGTATCGATATCGATCCGCAGGCGGTGCTGGCTGCACAGGACAATGCCGGACGCAATCAGGTTGCGGCGAGTTTTGCCGCGGCGGCGGATGATGCGCCGGTCCAGCCTGCGCAGATTGTTGTGGCCAACATCCTCGCTAATCCGCTGACCGTGCTGGCGCCGCTGCTGGCGCGGCTCACGCTGCCGGGCGGTCACATTGCGCTGTCCGGCATTCTCGTCGAACAGACGCAGTCAGTGCTTGATGCTTACGCTGCGAGTTTCGACATGCAGCCCGCTGCGACTGACGAGGGCTGGGTGTTGCTGACGGGTATTCGCAGGTAGAGTAACGCCCATGTCGCTGCTCACCCGCTGCACGCATTGCCATACCGTGTTCCGCATTACTGCGGAGCAATTGCAGGCGTATGGCGGCAAGGTGCGCTGCGGACGTTGTCTGCAGATTTTCGACGGCATGGTGGCGCTGGCGCCGGATGAACCGGTGGTACAGGGATCGGAAATGCGGGTACCGGAGATTCCGCAACCAGTTGCGGCTGAACCGGTTGTAGCCGCAGCGGTGACCGACGCAACAGCAGAGAGTCCTTCGTCATCAACGGCATCACCTGAATCATCCGCGGACCTCGTACAAGCGGACACGGTGTCGCTGGACATGACACCTGACGCAAGTGCCGAACCGCTGCTCGACATGCCGCCGGCAGCACTGGATGAAACCACCGAACCCAATCCGGCGGTTGAACTGGAAGCAGAGCGGTTGGCGGCAGCCGCTGCCGAAAATCCGTTTATCCAGGAGCACGAGACCACGGAACCCGCCCGCCGGCCGTGGCTGGCGGTGGCCGGCATCGTGCTCGCGGTTGCGCTGACGGGGCAGGCAATTTTTTTCTACCGCGGTGAACTCGCTGCCCGGCACCCGCTGGCGCGGCAGTGGCTGAACGCGGCGTGCATGCACGCCGATTGCGCGGTGCCGTTGCCGCGGGTGACCAAAGCGGTGCTGATTGAAGCTTCCGATTTGCAGCTCGTCGATCCGGCGCGTCCGGACCGCATCCTGCTGACGGCGACTTTGCGCAATCATGCCGGCTTTGATGTGGCATATCCGGCGCTGGACTTGGTGCTGACCAACGCCAATGACCACACGCTGGCGCGGCGAATTTTTCTGCCGGCTGATTATCTGGGCAGCAACCGCGATCAGCGCGCCGGACTTGCCGCGAATGCGGAATTGACCGTGCGCCTGACTCTGGGCACCGGCAGCCTGGGCGCGGCCGGTTTCCGGCTGGCGTTATTGCCAGCGCCGTTGCGCTAAAACAGAAATTTAATAACCATTTGATTTAATTGGTATTTTTAAGAATTCTGGAGCAATCATGAGTACCCCGGAACCACTCAAATACAGCGCCACCCATCAGTGGGCGCGACGCGAAAGCGATGGCACGGTGAGCGTTGGCATCACCGATCACGCCCAGGAAATGCTTGGTGACGTGGTGTTCGTCGACAATCCCGCGGCAGGCAGCAGCATCAGGCAGGGCGAAGTCTGCGGTGTCATCGAGTCGGTGAAAGCGGCCTCGGATATTTATGCGCCGCTGTCGGGCGAGGTGATCGCAGTGAATGCCGAACTGGCGGATACGCCGGAAAAAGTGAATCAGGATCCGTACGCGGCGTGGATGTTCCGCGTCAATCCGACGGATCCGGCAGAGCTCGATACGCTGCTCGATGCCGTGGCATATCAGAAAATCGCTGACGCAGAAAAAGCCTGACTGGATCGGTTGATATGCCGTGGTTCGGTACTTTCATGAGTTCGTGATACAAGTACAGCGCTTGAACAACACCCCATAAATACCCCATAACATGGCGCGCATGCTGCAGTCCGGCATCGTGTGCATCCAAGCCTCAGCACCAACCCGCTTTTTTTGACGTATTTATTCGACGCATTTATTCGACGCATTACGTAGACGCATTCTTTCGATCATTCACAAGGAGAATCATATGGCAGCAGTCACTCTGGGCGGCAATCCCATCACCGTCGCCGGCAATTTCCCGAAAAAAGGCGACAGCGCGCCGGATTTCACGCTGACCGCGAAAGACCTGAAAGAAACAGGGCTTAAGGATTACGCCGGTAAACGCAAGGTGCTGAATATCGTGCCGAGCCTGGACACTCCCGTATGCCAGACCTCCACGCGTAAATTCAACGCCGAAGCGACCAAGCTTGCCAATACCGTGGTGCTTGTCGTTGCAGCCGACCTGCCGTTTGCGATGGGCCGTTTCTGCGGCGCCGAAGGCTTGAATGACGTGTTCACGCTGTCGACTTTCCGCAACCGCGATTTCCACAGCAAGTATGGCGTCGACATCACCGACGGCGCGCTGCGCGGCCTGACCGCCCGCGGTGTGGTCGTACTCGATGAAAACAACAAAGTGCTGCACGCCGAGCTGGTTCCGGAAATCAAGCAGGAACCGGATTACGACGCTGCGCTGGCGGCGTTGAAATAACGCAGCAGCGGCGTCTGAACGGGCGCCGCTGTTTGTCACGCTGTTTGTCCCGATGTTTATCCGAAATCGCGACCCGAATCACCAGGGGCATGACCATGCATGACGTACCCACCGGCGAAAGCCCGCACAAGGGAAAGACCGGATTGAAGCGGGTTTGGAACGCGCTGTTTTATTCGATCGACGGCATGAGAGCAGCGTTGCGCCATGAGGACGCCTTTCGTCAGGAGGTGT
>JAYUYQ010000238.1:0-10528 GCA_043752435.1 Betaproteobacteria bacterium | reverse complement strand
ACGGCGATCTGGTCGCGGAGAGCATTGAAGCGGCTGCCGCAGCGGGCGTCGCCGAGCGCGCCAAATTCCTGCAGCAGGATTTGTTCAAGACCGATATCAGCCAAGCCACCGTCATCACCATGTACCTGCTGCCCGGCGTGATGATGCGGCTGCGGCCGGCGCTGCTCGACCTGAAGCCGGGAACGCGGCTGGTGTCACATGATTTCCGGCTCGAAGACTGGAACCCCGATGCCACGACACAGATCCGCAAGAATTCGTTCTTGTGGATCGTGCCGGCAAAAGTGGCCGGTCAATGGAATGTGAAATTTACGCTGCCAGGTGCTGATCAATCAGCAACCGCGCATTCGATCACACTGGAGCTGCGGCAGAAATTCCAGGAAGTCGACGGTTTCGCCCGCTTCGACGGCCGCCATGCCCAGGTCTGGGAATCGCGCCTGTCCGGCGACAAGCTGAGTTTTGTCATGGTTGATGACCGTGACCGTGATCACGAAGCCAGCCTTTATTTTGAGGGCCGGGTCAGCGGCGATGTGATCGAAGGCAGCTTCCGCCGCGGCACTGGCAACACGCAGACCGTGCACCACTGGCGCGCCGTGCGCGCTGTGCCTTGATTGCGCTGCTGCGGCGTTGTGGCGCCATCGCGCTGACAGCGTTGTGCTGGCATGCCGTCGCGGTACGGGCGTCTGATGTGCCGTATGTGCCGACGCCGATGAACGTGGTGGATGCGATGCTCTCCCTGAGTGGTGTCGGTCCGAATGACTATCTGGTCGACCTTGGTTCCGGCGACGGGCGCATTTCGATCCGCGCCGCGACCCGTTTCGGCACCCGCGGCATGGGGGTGGACCTCGACGACAGGCTGGTGCGCATGGCGCTCGGCGATGCGCACAAACAGGGCGTGGCGGACAAGGTGGTGTTTGAAGCGCGCAATTTGTTCAACACCGACTTCAGCCGTGCCACCGTAGTGACGACCTATCTGCTGCAATCGATCAATCTGCAATTGCGGCCGCTGCTGTTTGAGCAATTGAAACCGGGTACGCGCATCGTGTCGCATGATTTTGACTTTTCCGACTGGCCGCCCGACCAGAAAATCACCATCGACGTGCCCAACAAGTCCTACGGTCCGCCGCGCAGCGATATCATGCTGTGGGTGGTGCCGGCCAATGCGGCTGGGGTCTGGCAGTGGTCACTGCCGGGGAACGCCGCCTACGAATTGCGCCTGGAACAGAAATTCCAGATGCTGGTGGGGGTTGCCCTGGCTCAGGGCCAATCGCTGCGGCTGGGGGAAGCACGGGTCAAGGGAGACGCAGTCAGTTTCACGTTGTACGGCGCCACGGATGTTCAGCGTTATACCGGGCGCATCGACGCCAACAGGATCGCCGGGGAGGTTGTGCTGCGCAGCGGTGAGCGAGCGCTGCCATGGCGGGCGGAACGGATTAAAACAGGAAAAATCAACATCAGCAGCATGGGTGGCAGCGGCGATGTGGCGCGGCATGTTGCGGTCGGCAGTTCAATCAAGGAGCGGTGATGAAAATTGCAAGCATGATTAACATGGTAAAAACACTGGGCAGCGCGGCACTGGTGATGAGCGCCCTGGCGACACCCGCGGCGGCGCAGGAGGGCCGTGGCGACGTGATCTATGTGCCGACGCCGCAGATCGTCGTCGATACCATGCTCGAAATGGCCAAGATCGGCCCCAAGGATTTTCTGATTGATCTCGGTTCGGGGGACGGACGCTTCGTCATCACGGCAGCCACCAAATACGGCGCCAGCGCGTTCGGCGTTGACCTCGACACCTACCTGCTGAAACTCGCCAACCAGAATGCGCAGAAGGCCGGTGTCACCGACAAGGTGCGTTTCATCGAGGAAAACCTGTTCACTACCGACCTGTCGCGGGCGACCGTGATCAGCACCTATCTGCTGCCGGAAATGAACTTGAGGCTGCGACCCAAATTCATGTCGATGAAGCCGGGCACGCGCATCGTGACCCACGACTACCACCTCGGTGATTGGGATGCCGACGAGCAGCGCGAATTGATCGTGCCCGAGAAAAAAGTCGGCAACCCGGGCGTGAGTTATCTCTTTTTCTATATGGTGCCGGCGCGGGTTCCCGGCAAATGGCAGTCGCTGGTCAACATCGGCGGCCGCGATATGCCGCTGGAATTCAATCTGCAGCAGGAATTCCAGGAAATCGAGGGCAAGGTCGAAATCCGCGATCGCAACGTCGACCTGCGCGGCCGCATCATTGGTGAGAGCATACGCATGGTGGTTGCCGGCCGCGATGGCCTGCCGCGCCACGAGTTCAGCGGTCAAATCGGCGACGGCACCATCAAGGGCATGCTGGTCATCGGAGAAGGTGCCGGGCGGCAGCAGCTGCCATGGACCGCGAGACAGATCCAGCGCGGCGAACTGAAACGCGCCGCTGACGAGCTGCCGGAAGAGAAATAGATGCGGAAAAATAACCAGGTATCACCGAGGAGAACCGCATGAGCAACTCGAACAGCGCAGCAGCGCCGCGCCAGACCCTGTCCGTCACCGATGCCTGCGCGATGATTGTCGGCCTGATCGTCGGCGCCGGCATTTTCGGCACGCCGTCGGTGGTCGCCGGCGCCGTCGGCAGCGAGGCCACGTTATATGCGGTGTGGATTGCCGGCGGCATCTTCTCGATCATCGGTGCTCTGTGTTACGCCGAACTGGCCACGGCGTTCCCGTCCGCGGGCGGTGAGTATCATTTCATCCAGCGCGCCTTTGGCCGTTCGCTGGCGTTCCTCTACGGCTGGGCGCGGATGACGGTGATTGTCGCCGGCTCGATCGCGGTGTTCGCTTATCTGTTCGGCGATTACATGTCGCGGGTGATCAATCTTGGGCCTTATTCGTCACCCATTTGGGCGGCGCTGGTGGTGGTGGTGCTGACATATGTGAATTACCGCGGTATTCGCGAAGGCAAGGCCATACAGAACATCTTCACCGTGCTTGAAGTCGGCGGCCTGCTGCTGATCATTGTTGCCGGACTGTTTTTCGCGGCAGCGCCGCAAGCTGCGATTCCTGCCGCTGCCGGCGCCGGCCAGCCCTGGTACATGGGGGCCGGCATCGGTTCGGCGATGATCTTCGTGTTGTTCACTTACGGCGGCTGGAATGACGCTGCGTATATTTCGGCTGAAGTACGCGACCGCGACCGCAACATGGTACGCGCGCTGCTGCTGGCGATCGGCGTGGTAACGCTGCTCTACCTGCTGGTTAACCTGGCTTACCTCAAGGGGCTCGGCTACGACGCGATGGCGCGTTCGGATGCAGTGGCCGCCGACCTGCTGAAAGCCGTGTGGGGTACTACGGGTGAAAAACTGATCGCCGTGATGATTGCCATCGCTGCGCTGACTTCGGTCAACGGCTCGATGATTGTCGGTGCCCGCTCGAATTACGCGCTGGGTCGTGACTGGCCGATGCTGGGTTATCTCGGCCGCTGGGACGAGGCCAGCGGATCGCCGAAAAACGCGATGCTGGTGCAGGGTGTGATCGCGCTGGCGCTGGTCGGATTCGGTGCGTTGCAGAATTCCGGCTTCAAGGGCCTGGTGGAATATTCGCTGCCGGTGTTCTGGGGCTTTTTCCTGCTGACCGGCATCGCGCTGTTTGTGTTGCGTGCGAAGGAGCCCGCAGCGCCGCGGCCGTTCAAGGTGCCCTTGTATCCTGTCCTGCCGGCCGTCTTCGTGCTGATGTGCGGCTACCTGCTGTATTCCAGTCTGACCTACCACGGCGCCCATGCTCTGGTCGGGCTGGTCGTGCTCGCGGTTGGAGCTGTGGTGCTGCTGCTTGCCCATATTCTGAAAAAATAGTTAATAAAATCAATAACTTGTAACTAAAAGCCGCTGCCGGCTCACCTGTGCGGTTGCCACCGGAACGTGCTTGAAATCAGCCGCGGCCGGCCCCATGTTTTTGCCATCCGCATTTTTAACCCCACTATTGTTCACCCCTTCCGGAGTCGCCATGGCCGAGACCGCCGATATCGATACGACCAGCAAGCCTGAAAAGGAAACTCTGGGTTTCCAGGCCGAGGTCAAGCAACTGCTGCAGCTGATGATCCATTCCTTGTACAGCAACAAGGAAATTTTCCTGCGTGAACTGGTCTCCAACGCATCGGATGCCTGCGACAAGCTGCGCTTCGAAGCGCTGACCGACAAGGCGCTGCTGGAAAATGATGCCGAACTGAAAATCCGCGTCGCTTTTGACCCCCAGGCGCGCACGGTGACCATCACCGATAACGGCATCGGCATGTCGCGTGAGGAAGTTATCGCCAATGTCGGCACCATCGCCCGTTCCGGCACCCGCGAGTTCCTCGCCAAGCTGACCGGCGATGCGGCAAAGGACGCGCACCTGATCGGCCAGTTCGGTGTCGGGTTTTACTCGTCGTTTGTCGTTGCCGACAAGGTCACGCTGGTGACGCGCCGCGCCGGCCTTGCGGCGGAACAGGGCGTGCGCTGGGAATCTGACGGCGGCGGTGAATACTCGCTGGAGGCTGTGGTGAAAGCCGAGCGTGGCACCGAGGTGACGCTGCATTTGCGTATGGGTGAGGGTAATTCGGGTGACGGTAAGAAGGGTGAAGACGAATTCCTCGACGGCACACGCCTGCGCACGATTTTGCGCAAATATTCCGATCACATCACGCTGCCGATCCTGATGAGGGAGGAGGAGTGGGACAAGGACTCCGGAAAATACCGCAATACCGACAAGGACGAGACTGTCAACCAGGCCAGTGCATTGTGGGCGCGGCCGAAAAGCGACATCAGTGACGAGCAATACGTCGAGTTTTACAAACATGTCTCACATGACTTCGAGGCCCCGCTGGCCTGGTCGCACAACAAGGTCGAGGGGCGCAAGGAATACACGCAGCTGCTGTATATCCCCGCGCGTGCGCCGTTCGACCTGTGGGACCGCGAACAGCGGCGCGGCATCAAGCTCTACGTTCGACGTGTGTTCATCATGGACGATGCCGACAACCTGATGCCGCATTACCTGCGCTTCGTGCGCGGGGTCATCGATTCAGGCGACCTGCCGTTGAATGTGTCGCGGGAAATACTCCAGGAATCAAAAGACATCGAAACCATCCGCGCGGCGTCGGTTAAGCGCGTGTTGTCGATGATTGAAGACCTGGCGGAGAATCAGCAGGAAAAATTCGCGACGTTCTGGAAGGAATTCGGCCGCGTGTTCAAGGAAGGCATCGGCGAGGATCAGGCCAACCGCGAACGCATCGCCAAGCTGCTGCGTTTCTCCTCGACCCAGAAGGACACCGCTGATGAGGAGGTGTCGCTGGCAGATTACGTGGCGCGGATGAAACCTGAGCAGGAGAACATTTATTACGTGAACGCGGATTCATTCATTGCGGCCAAGGCCAGCCCGCACCTTGAGGTTTTGCGCAAAAAAGGGGTTGAGGTGCTGTTGCTATCGGAGCGGGTCGACGAATGGATGATGTCCTTCCTGACCGAGTTCGAGGGCAAGCCGCTGCAATCGGTGGCGCGTGGTGCGCTCGACCTCGGCAAACTGGAAGACGAAGCTGAAAAAACAGCGCAGACGCAGGCTGCGGAGCAGCATAAGGCATTGACCGAGCGCATCGGCAAGGCGCTGGGGGACAAGGTCAAGGAGGTGCGCGTGACCCTGCGCCTGACCGAATCACCCGCCTGCCTGGTGGCCGATGACCACGACATGACAGCCGGTCTGCAACGCATGCTGAAAGCCGCCGGACAGAAAGTGCCGGTGGCGCGACCCATACTCGAAATCAATGCCGAGCATCCGCTGGTGCAGCGCCTGCAAGCGGAAACCGACGATTCGCGGTTTGGCGATTTTGCGGCGGTGTTGTTTGACCAGTCACTGCTCGCCGAAGGTGGCCAGCTTGAAGACGCGGCGGGTTTCGTCAAGCGGCTGAACCAGTTGATGTTGGTGCTGGGCAGGTAAGGCGCTTCACGTCAGCGGCAAGCAGGGGCTTGCCGCTGGCAGCCGCACGTTGCGGGGATTTTTTTGTTGCTTAAGTTCTGGCAAGTCATTGAAATTATGCTTTAATCACGATCAGGTTCCGGCTGGGAGAAGACGGAACCTGCGGACCGGAACCGGCGAACCGGAACCGCGTCGGGTGCACTGGTCCGGAGATGCGGCAGAAGCCGGGACATTTGATGACTTTCAAGACAATTCAGGATACCGAAACACGCGGCGGCAAGGATGCCGGCAGTCCGACTGCCAGCCCGCGCGAAAACTCGCGCTTTCGTGAACTGGAAGAGTTGCTGCGGATTATCGATACCCGCTCGGTGCAACCGGTATTCCAGCCGATACTTGCATTCGGCACCGGCGAGATCCTTGCCTATGAGGGCTTGATCCGCGGGCCGGATGACAGCCCGCTGCATACCCCCACGAAGCTGTTTGATGCAGCCACCCGCGCCGGCCAGTTGATCGAACTGAACATGCTGTGCGCACTGAAAGTGGTGCGCCAGTACGCCAGGCTGGGGCTGCAGCAGCAACTGTTCCTCAACGTAACACCCCAGACCGTGCTGGACGTGCGCGACGATGTGCAGCGGATCAGCCGCTTCATCACGGACAGCGGCATGGATATCGCGCAAGTCACGATTGAGCTCACGGAAAGTCAGTACATCTCGGATCGCACGATTTTTCGCGACGCGCTGACGCTGTTTCGCAATGCTGGTTTCCGGGTGGCGCTGGATGATCTGGGCGAAGGCTTTTCAAGTCTGCGGCTGTGGTCCGAGCTGCAGCCGGATTTTGTCAAAATCGACATGCATTTCGTTCAAGGTGTCAGTACTGACGCGGTCAAGTACCATTTCCTCCAATCAATGCAGCATATCGCGGAAGGTTGCGGTTCATCGCTGGTCGCTGAAGGCGTTGAGACCGTGGCTGACTTTTGCATACTCCGTGATTTGGGCATCGATAATGCGCAGGGTTTCCTGATCGGTCGTGCGGCAAAGCAGCCCAGCGAACTTATTCCCAGTCAGGTGTCGGAACAGATCGGGACCGGCAGCGCCCCGCTGTTTTCGCAGGCTGCGCCGCCAAAGAGCTAAGGCCTGGCTAGTAACAGCCGGCCAGTGTCAGTGCGAGGAACAAAGCCGCAACATACGCCGTGGCGATCCGGCTGTCGTCGATGCGGAGCACCGGAAAAGATGCCGTCTTGCCCAATATTTGAGTCCCCTTGAGTTCCCTTAACTCCCCCCTTATCGGAAGCCGCATGGGTCATCTGTGGGTTAATCTATGGGTTCATATGTCGGTTTGTCTGTCTTTTACGCGCATGAGGCAAATGGCGCCGGTCATGCTGGTGGGGCTCGCGTTGTCTGCTGCTGGCTATGGATATGCCGCAGACCTGTTTCCGACCCGGCCGCTGCGCATGCTGGTGGGATACCCTGCAGGCGGTCCGAACGACATCACCGCGCGCATCACTGCGGAATACCTCTCGGGGGTGCTGGGGCAACAGGTGATTGTCGACAACCGGGCGGGCGCCGGCGGCACCATTTCAGCCACCATTCTGTCGCAGGCGGCTCCTGACGGTTATACCCTTGGTCTTTGCGCCAACGGCGAAATGGCCATTGCGCCCAACCTGCGACTGAAAATGCCGTACGATCCGCTGCGCGACTTTGCGCCCGTCTCCCGCGTCGGGGCGGGACAGCTTGCGCTGGTGGTGCCGGTGGCGTTCACGGCGAAATCGGCGGGCGATTTCGTTGCTCTGGCAAAAACAAAGCCGGGGGCGCTTAACTTTGCGTCTGCGGGTACTGGATCGACCGCGCATCTGGCCGGGGAACTGTTCAAGGCGATGGCGAAGATCGACATCGTGCATGTGCCGTATAAAGGCGCGGCGCCGGCTTTGGCCGATGTCATCGGCGGCCAGGTGCAAATGTTGATTACCGGCTATTCCGGAGTGGTGCCGCATGCCAGGGCCGGGCGGCTGCGCGTGCTGGCCGTGACCGGCGCCCAACGCCTGAAGGCGGCACCGGAGTTGCCGACCATCGGTGAGACGCTGCCAGGTTATGAAGTGAATTCGTGGTATGGCGTTTTTGCGCCAGCGGCCACACCGCGTGCGCTGCTGGATCGTTTTCAGCGGGACATCATGACCATGACCAGGACGCCGTCGGTGATCACGCGCATGGTTGCGCTGGGTATCGAACCTGAAGGCAATACCCGGCAGGAATTCGCTGCACTAATGAAGCAGGAAATTACCAAGTGGCGAAAGGTGGTTGAGGCCGCGGGTCTGGCAAAAGAATAACGCCCGCAGGCGGGCAGCCTCCCCGGCGCCCGCGCAGTCTCATCCGCTTTAAGTTTATCGGCCACGTCGCGACATCCATTGTTGTCCCCAGCGGACGACGGGGTGGTGCTCAGCTGAACACGACATCAGTAGCCGATCTGCGTCGCCGCCGGGAGACGTTCTCCGCGCTTTAACCAGCCGGATAAAATCTATAACTAATTGTTTTAATTGATAAATATTGTTCTGGCACAGCATATGCTGTGTTATGGCCAGACGGCAGGGCTGCGCAGGATTCTGCTAAAGATACCAAGGGAAAAAGTAGCACTTCGCCGCAGAGGGTTTACCTATTCATCAATTCAACGGAGGGAACAGCCATGAACTGGGATCGCATCGAAGGCAATTGGAAGAAGGTCAAGGGTACGGTCCGCGAACAATGGGGGCGGTTGTCGGATGATCACCTCGAGCGAATAGCCGGGAAACGCGACCAGCTGGTCGGCGGTATTCAGGAATCCTACGGCATTGCCCGGGAAGAGGCTGAGCGCCAGGTGATGGCGTGGGAGATGCGCAATGCGTTTTTGGCCACCGGGCAGGAACCGACCCCCCGCCACAGCGACCAGCACTGACCCGGCTTCACAAAACATTCAGACTTTACAATTTTGATTATTACAAGGAGTTTTCAATAAAGAACAGCATGATGACGATTGCAGTGATTTCCACCCTCGGCATGAGCGTAACGGCCCACGCCCAGATCGAGCAGAAACCTGGCAAGGATCGCGCCCGATCCGAGTACGCGGATCCTGCCAAAAAGTGCGACGGGCTGAATGGGGACGCGCGCACTGTATGCCTGAAGGATGCGCAAAAGGACGTCAAGGACGACATGAAATCCGCCCCCAAAGCGCCGGATATGAAGAGGTAACTGTTTTCCGCAAGGTTAGCGGCATTGCATTCCGTCATGACGACGGGGCAATGCCGCTTTTACTGGTGTTGTTTTTATGCCGCTTTTTTGCGGTTTTTTTCCAGCCAGCCGTCGACCAGCGCCACAGTCTCATCAACCGCGGCGAGTTGCATGCCTTTTTGCGCGGCCACAGTTTTGACCAGGCGGTCAACGCGTTCAATGTTGGGCGCGCCGGCTGCCAGCGCCCGCGCGGCAGATGACGGGCTGCCCAGTGACAGTGCGGCATTGGCGTATTTTTCAAACGGCACCAGATTTTTTTCGCTGGCGCCCAGAGAGATGCACAGCCTGACCACCCAGTCATACACGTCGCGCGAGGCTTTGGCATCGCTGTGCACGGCATCCTTAATCGGACGCATTTCGTTTTTTTGCACGCAGCGGTAATTGCCGGCGATCAACATTGCCCATTTGGCCAGCGGCACGAACACCGAGTCATGCACCTTGAGCTTGACCGGCAGTTCGATTTTTTTGCCGTCACCCGGATCAAAACGGATGGCTTCGATGTCGGCTTCAAGCTGACGCAGGATAGCGGTGTGTGCGTCGGAGTCGAAGCGCGCAGCCTTGAAATTGGTTGGCAGGCGCACCTGCAATACGTTGATTTTTTCTTCAGGCGGACGGAAGGCCTGCGGGTCGGGGCTGCACAACGTCAGTGTTTTCGGATCGAAGCTGTCCCATACCGAGCTGTCGGTGAAGCAGTCGCGACAGGCTTCGGCATCAAGGCCCGGTATGCGTTTCAGGTATGGCAGCGGCGGCATATTCATGATCGACATGCAGGGCACGCGTGATTTGGCGATCTTGTCGAGCAGTTCGCGCACGCCGGGAGCGCGGTACTGCGGCTCCTGCATCGCCAGCGCGATCAGGTCATAGTCGGCTGGATCGGCGGAATCGGGACCGCCGGCGGAGAGTTTGCCCGGCAGCTCGCGTGAACGGATTTCAACCAAGCCTTCGCGGCCCTTGATCGGCATGCGCACGATGGCGCCTTCCTTGTTGAACAGTTCTGCTTCAGCGGGCAGGCAGATCATCTTCACCGTATGTCCGGCGAGCAGCAGCTTGGTGGCCAGCAGTGAACCGTAAGAGGCCCCAAGGATCAGGATTTTGTAGGTACGCAAGTAAAACTCCTCGTGTGAAATGAATCTGACGGCCGGCGCGATTTTTTTTTCGCAGTCTGTCCGCAGATAAAGTGGTCGCAATAAGCAGCCGCAATGGTAGTCAGTTCGTTGCGCTGGTGCAATGACGCACCACGAGATGAAATCGCAATATGAAATTAAACTGAATCATCGCAGCGCAGCATTTTGTGCTGCGCTGCCGCAGCGGGCGGTAGCCGGCATCAGCAGATTTTTTTCGGCGACTATTCAATG
>JAYUYQ010000237.1:0-4267 GCA_043752435.1 Betaproteobacteria bacterium | reverse complement strand
TTGCGGTGACAATCCCGCAAATGATGCTGATCATGGTGGTCTTGCCGGCGCCATTCGGGCCGAGGAGGGCAAAGATTTCACCACGTCGAATGTCGAGGGTGACGTTGTTCAGGGCCTTGAAGCCCGAAGCATAGGTCTTGGTCAGATTGGCAATGGCAATGATCGGCGACATGGCGGCTTCGGTTGCAAGGAATGGAGGGATGTTATTACAGACAGCGGAATCGCCGGAAAGGTGCACGGCAGATTATGCCAATTAATTTTGCAAAGTTACTTTGCCAACTTATTTTCCCAACTCTGCCAGTCTGCGTTGCAGAAACCGCCGCTCCGGCGCCTGTTGCGTCAGTTCCAGCGCCCGCTGATAGGAAATGCGTGCTTCGGCAGTTTTGCCCAGTCGCCGGCACTGATCGGCGTGCGCTGCGTGGGCGAAGCGGTATTCCGCCAGTTCGCCGCCGGCGAGGATGGCTTCGACCAGCGTGAGTCCCGCCGCCGGGCCGTCGCGCATCGCCACAGCGACGGCCCGGTTGAGTTCGATGACCGGCGAGTGCTCCAGCCGCGCCAGCACATCATAGAGTCCGACGATCTGCGCCCAGTCGGTTACGGCGGCCGTGGTTGCTTCGGCATGCACCGCGGAAATTGCCGCCTGCAACACATACGGTCCGATCCGCCGCTTGGTCAGTGCGTGTTCCACCAGTGCGGTGCCTTCCGCGATCTGTTCGCAGTTCCACAGTGAACGATCCTGATCTTCGAGCAGAATCAGATCAGCCGAGGGCCGGGTGCGCGCGGCACGCCTCGATTCGTGCAGCAGCATCAGCGCCAACAAGCCCATGGCCTCGGGTTCCGGCAGAAGGCCGGTGATCAGCCGCGCCAGGCGTATCGCTTCGCCTGACAGATCGTGCCGCGTCAGCGTGTCGCCAGAGGAGGCGGTGTAACCTTCATTGAATACCAGATAGATCACCCGCAGCACGCTGTCCAGCCGCGCCGGCAGATCTTCCGGCGTCGGTACTTGATAGAGAATCTTTGCGTCGCGGATCTTGTTCTTGGCGCGCACGATGCGCTGCGCCAGTGTCGGCGGCGCGGTGAAGAAGGCGTGGGCGATTTCCTCCGTGGTCAGACCGCAGACTTCGCGAAGCGTCAGCGCCACCTGCGCATCAGGCTGTAATGCCGGATGGCAGCAGGTTAATATCAGCCGCAGCCGGTCGTCCTCAAGGTCTTCGCTATCAGCCGCGTCCGGCGCGACGATGTTTTCCGCGGCGTCAGCGTCGAGTTCATCGACCCGCGCATCGCGGCGAATCGCGTCGATGGCCTTGAAGCGTCCCGCCGACACCAGCCAAGCCCGCGGATTCACCGGCACACCGTCGCGCGGCCATTGCTCAAGTGCTGCGCGGAAGGCCTCGTGCAGCGCCTCTTCCGCCGCATCGAAATCACTGAGCAGGCGGATCAGCGTCGCGAACACACGGCGTGATTCGGCACGGTAGATGGCGTCTACCGCTGCGTGCATGATTCTGGATTTTTCCTCGATCATCCGCCGCGTCCCGGTAACGCTTTAGTGTAAACGAGACGGGGCGCCGATCATTTGCCGGCACTGTCGCCAGACGGTGCTCGATTGGCTAGAATGACCGGGCCATGCGCACCGCACTGTTTCCGAATGCCGAGCCAGCCGCTGTCTCCCGACGGTTTGCCCAGTTACTGCCGGTTGCGCTCGGTGTCGGCTTGCTGACTATCGGGTTGGTGATCATGACCGGTTGGGTCCTCCAGGAGCCGCGACTTCTGCTGCTCATTTCCGGTTATCAAATCGTGTTCAATACCGCGTTGTGTTTTACCCTGGCGGCGTCGGCGCTGATCTGCAACGTGCTAGGCGCGCGGCTGCGGATGCTGGTGCAGACCACCATCGGAGCGGTGCTCGTGTTATTCGCGGGTACCGTGTTATCCCAGCATTTCACCGGTGTCGGGCTCGGGCTGGACTGGTCCGACATGCATGCCTGGTTACGCGGCAGCAGCGCCTATCCCGGCCGCATGGCGCCGGCGACCTGCGCGGCATTCCTGTCGTCTGGCGCCTGCCTGATCGCCATGCATCAGGCCAGGGGAAAATCGGCGCCGTATCTGATCCGTGGATTGCAGATCACGGTCATCGGCATCGGGCTGTTTGCAGCCATCGGACAGATATTGGGGCTGGCGTCGATGTTTGAGGTATACCTGTTCCGCCAGGTCTCGTTGCCGACCGCCAGCGGATTTGTGGTTCTCGGCACCGCGATGTGGCTGAGCACGGAACGGCTGGTGTTCGACAATATTTCGGACGAGGAACGCATTCTTTACACCGGCGCCACGGTGCTGGTCGTATTCGGCTTTATCGTCGGCCTGGCAGGACTGGGCACGCTGAAAATCAACGCCGAAGCGGCGCTGGGAGAAGGGTTGGAACTCACCGCGAGCAGCCGCGCATCGCTGCTCACCACTCTGATCGACAACCGTATCGAATATGTCGAGTCCATTGCCACCCGGCCCAACATCCTCCGGCTGTATCAGGAGCTTGTGCAGCAGCCGGACAGGGCGGAAAACCGCGAATTTCTGAGCAAGGTGGCGGCCAGCGAACTGAAGAGGGAATTTCTCTTCCTGGAGTTTCGCAACAGTCAAGGCGGGACGATCGCTGCTGCCGGAAAAGGCTGGCCGGATACTGCCAGGCTGTTTAACCTGAAGCGCCCACACAATGCGCGGATTTTCTGGGACAACGGATTCGTGCTCAGCCTAGAAGTCCCTGTCAGGGATGGTGCGAAGATCATCGGCACTATCTCCAGCCAGCAAACACTGGCGGCCGTCAAGAATCTGGTGCTCGATGTTTCCACGTTCGGCAACACCGGTGAGCTGGGCCTGTGTTCGGCTGATGACAGGCTGTTGTACTGCGCGCCGCTGCGGCTGCGCCAAGGAGTGTACGAAATTCCGCGCCGTCCGGGCGGGAGGCCGCTGCCGATGGACCTTGCGATCGAGGGCAAAACCGGCGTGGTGCAGACACTGGATTATCGTCGTCAGCAGGTGCTGGCGGCCTACACGCCGGTAAGCGACATGGGCCTCGGCCTGGTGCTGAAAATAGACACTGCAGAGCTTTTCCAGCCGCTGCGCAATCAGCTTGCCTATATTGTTCTGCTGAAGCTGATGCTGCTGGGCGCAGGGGTTTTTGTATTGCGGCTTGCGGTAACTCCCCTGACTTCAAAACTGCGTGCGAGCAGGCAACAATTGAGCCTCGCCCTGCAGGGGTCGCGCCTCGCGCTGTGGGATCTCTACATACCAAGCGGAAAGATTTATCTTAGTGAGCAATGGAATGCCATGCGGGGCGGCCCTGTCGGGCCGGCTTTTACAACGCTTGCCTAACTGCGGTCACTGGTGCATCCCGAGGACGCGGCTATGGTCGATGCGCATCTGGGAGAGGTGCTCAAGGGGAGGGCCTACAAGTACGACATCGACCATCGGGTTCAGAAGCAGGATGGTTCCTGGTTCTGGATCCGCAGCCGGGGCGAGGTGGTGGAGCGGGATCCGGGAGGCCGCGCCTTGCGCCTGACTGGAACCAACGCCGATGTCTCGGTGCGCAAGTCCCTGGAGCAACAACTCGTCCACCAGGCCACACATGATGTCCTGACCGGTCTGCCCAATCGCAGCCTGTTCCACGACCGCCTGAAGCAGGCCATGGCGCGTTGTGCGCGCAACGGCACCCTGATGGCGGTGATGTACCTGGACATTGACAAGTTTAAGGTCATCAACGACACACTGGGTCATGATATGGGCGACCAGCTGCTCAAGGCCTTTTCCGGGCGGCTGGCCGACTGCGTGCGCGCCACCGACACCGTGGCCCGGCTGGGCGGAGACGAATACGCCGTGGTTCTCGAGGACCTCGGGATGCGCGAAAACGGCGAACGCATCGCTGAGAAAATCGTGAAGTTCATGCGCCCGGAGTTCGTGCTTGAAAACCGCGCCCTTGCGATCACTACCAGCGTCGGAATGGCCTTCCGCGAGGGCAAGGTCGAAATCGGCCAGGACCGGTTGATCAACCAGGCAGACGAGGCGCTTTACCAGGCCAAGGGTGCCGGCCGGAACAACTACAAGGTCTTTGCCGGGTAAACAGGCCGGTAATAAAAGACTGTACTAAAAGCCGGCAGGAGAAGCGGCTTCGGGATGTGATCAGTCCGGCTTGATTCCCGCCTCGGCCACCACTTTTTTCCAGCGCGCGAGTTCGCTGCGGATCATGCCGCCCATTTCCTGCGGCGTGGTCGATGTCGGCACC
>JAYUYQ010000236.1:0-4269 GCA_043752435.1 Betaproteobacteria bacterium | reverse complement strand
GACTCAGCAGCCGGCCGGTAACGCCCCAGGTCGCTGTACGCCTCGCCGAGCAATTGATGGGTCAGCGGCGACTCGCGCACCACCAGCAGCGCACGCTCCAGTGTGGTCACTGCACGCTGCGGCTGACCGGCAGCACGCTGCGTCTCGGCCAGAAAGTGATATCCCGTCGCATCGTCCGGGGCCAGCCGGATCATTTCACTGAAATACGCCATCGCCTTGGAATAATCGCGCAACTGCAGCTGCGCGTAACCACCGATCATCCGCCATTCCGGGCTGAACGAGTCAGTGGCAATATTGGTGTCAGCAAAACGGGATAGTCCGACCCAGTCGCCCTTCTGCTCCAAGTCGATGACGCGCCGGCGGTTGCCGTCTTCAACAGTCTGCAGATGCGACAGCAGCATCGAGGCCGTGCCATCCGGGATCAGCGCCTGTATCAGCATCTGCTGCGGGGTGCAGCCAAAACAGAATGCGGCAAAGCAACACACCAGCAGGCGTCGCGCGGCCTGCAGGCGGCTACAGCACACCTGAATGACCACCGTCGACATTGACGCAGCTGCCGGTGACATAACTCGCCGCATCGGAGGCGAGAAAAACGATGACGGCAGCGACTTCATCGGGCTCACCCAAGCGGCCCAGAGGCACATTGGGACTCAGTTTTTTGTAATGCTCTTCAAGCGTCAGCCCGGCGATCTCGGCGCGGCGTTCCTGCTGCCGCGACTTGATCCAGCCCAGACCGATGGCGTTGACGCGGATGCCGTCACCGGCCACTTCCTTGGACAAGCCCTTGGTAAACGCCAGACCGGCGGCGCGGCTGACACTGGTCGGAAACGAAGCGGCGTGCGGCTGCTTGGCGCCGGCCATGCTGATATTGATGATGCGTCCGTCGCCCTGTTTTTTCATGTGGGGAATCGCGGCGCGGGCGGCACGCACCTGCGCCATCAGCTTGACGCTGAGGTCGTATTTCCAGACCGGGTCCTCGGCTTGCAAGAATGGACCCTGCGCCGTGCTCCCGGCATTGTTGATCAGGATGTCGATGCGGCCATAGTGGCTCACCGTCTCGGCGATGAAACGTTCCATTTCACCCGGCAGTGAAGCATCCGCCGTCAGCGGCAGCACCTCCCCGCCAAGACCACGCAATTCATCGGCAAAGGCATTAAGCACCTCGCTGCGCCGTGCGCACAGCGCGAGCCTGACGCCCTCTTTGACAAAACGCAGCGCAGTGGCCCGGCCTATGCCTTCACTGCCGCCGGTGATCGCCGCGACTTTGCCGCGCAGACCCAGTTCCATGCGCAGACTCTAACGCTCGCGCCACATTTCCGGCGTCGCTGATCCGGGGAAACCGAAATCGCGCGGCGCCAGGCCGGAGTGAAACCAGGTGACAAAGGTATAGACGGTGTAAATGGGAATCCGCAGCCGCGCATTGAGCGCCGCGGCATAAGGCGCCATGTTGTGGTTTTCGCAGACGATGGCGCCGACTTCGGGATGACGCCGCAATAGTTCATCGCCAGCTTCCATGATGTCCTGCTCTGCCATTTCGTAATCCATGTCGAAGGTGTCGCCAAGCATCACGCGGGTGAACTCCCTGCCGCCTTCAGTGCCCATCACCGGCGTGTCATGCGGCGCACCGACGGCATCCCAATGCTCTTCCGTCAGACGATCGCCGTGCACGGACAACACGCCCACCCGTTTGCCGGGCGGGAGTAGCCGTTGCACCAGCGGAATCTGGAACAGCGATGAACTGGCCACCGGCACGTTGACATGCGCAGCGAGTTCTTTCTGGAAAATCGCGAGAAAGCCACCGGTGGTGGTGATGCCGTCGGCGCCTTCCTTGACCAGCTCTTCGGCGGCCTTCAGAAACGCCGGACCGAGTCCCCTGCCTTTTTCGTGGATGACTACCCGCGCGCTTGCGCCGGGAACAACCTTGTAGAGCACCGGGAACGGCCAGGTGTAGGCATTGCCGGTATCGCCGGGCGGGCGCGGCCACTTGGTATCCAGCATCAAAATACCGACGCGCGCGCCATAAATCGTTTTACCGCCGTAGCCTTTTCTTGCCATTGCCAACCACTCCCGAATCACTATTTATGAGTGAACCGATTATACACACCGACTTTTCAGCACTCTTTACGTCGAATGAAACGCACTCAATCCGTGCGTTGGCAATTTTCCGGTGCATGCTCGCTTTGTGGTGCCCACCTGCTTTCTGGTGCATATCGGTTTCAGCAATGAAGAACTGACTATAATCATTGCGAAGCATTCATCATGTCGTTCGCATTCAAGGAGACTCTGATGTTACGTGCCGCCATCCTGCTTGCCACCGCAAGTGTGCTCGTTGTGCCCGCTGCGCTGTCTCAGACTTATCCGTCAAAACCGGTGCGCATCATGGCGCCTTTTTCTCCCGGCGGCCCGGTCGACATCACTGCACGAATCATTGCGCAAAAACTCGGGGAAACGTTCGGCCAGCCGGTGATCGTGGAAAACCGCGCCGGCGCCAGCGGCATGATCGGCGCGGAGCTGGTTGCGAAAAGCCCGCCGGACGGCCACATGCTGCTCGCCAACGCATCGATACATGTGATCGTGCCAAGCCTGTTTTCAAAAATGGCCTACGATCCGATCCGCGACTTCACGCCGGTCACGGTGGCGTCATCGTCACCGCTCATGCTGGTGGTCACACCGGCGCTGCCCGCCAAAACCGTCAAGGGCTTTATCACGCTGGCGAAAGCACGCCCTGGTGAAATGAGTTTCGGCTCTTCCGGGCCGGGTTCATCCACGCATCTCACTGCGGAACTGCTGAAGTCGGTCACCGGCACCAACATGGTCCACATCCCCTACAAGGGACAGGGACAGGCCATCACCGACGTCATCACCGGCCAGATCCAGTTCATGTTCAACAGTCCATCGGCCGTCGGCGAATTCATCAAGGCCGGCCGTCTGCGCACACTCGCGATCACCTCCGAAAAACGCCTGCCGCAATGGCCGGACGTGCCGACCTTCGTCGAGACCGGCTACAAGGACATGGTCACCGGCTCCTGGTACGGCATCTGGGTTCCGGCAAAAACCCCGCAGGCCATCGTCACAAAGTTAAACACAGAGATTGTGCGCATCATCAACCTGCCCGATGTGCGTCAGCGCATCATCGACATGGGCGGTGAACCCGTCGCCAACAGCAGCGCCGAGTTTGACGCTTTCCAGAAAGCGGAAATGGCGCGCTGGGCAAAAATCGTCAGGCAGGCGGGGATCGAGGCGCAGTAAAGATCGCTCCCAAAGACTGGGCTCAGTAAAAACTGCTCAGTAAAGGCTGAACCGTTCCGGCCGGAACGGCGACAGATCGATGCGCGGCGCACGGTCAGCCACGAGGTCTGCTACCAACTGACCGGTAACCGGCGCCGCCATCAGCCCCCAGTGACCGTGACCAAAAGCGAACACCACCTGCCGGTGTCGTGATGAACGGCCGATGACTGGTGTGGAGTCTGGCGTGGACGGACGCACCCCCATCCAGCGGCTGTAATGTTCTGCCTTGATCCCCGGGAACATGCCTTCGGCCAGCGTCGCCAGTGCCGTGGCACGGGCCCAGTTCGGCGCCGCATCAGCCGCCTGGAATTCGGAGGTGCCAGCAATCCTCAAGCCACCCGCCATCGGCGTCGCAACAAAACGCGATTCTCCGTCCGTGACCGGACAGTGCTGCGCCGCTGCGGCGCCGGGAATTTCGATGTGGTAACCGCGTTCCGACGCCAGCGGCACCCGGGTGCCGAGTTTTGCCGCGAGTTTGCCGGAGGCATAACCGGCGGCGATGACCACGCACTCGGCGGACAGCGGCATCGCGTCCGTGCGCAAGCTGACAGCGCCGCCGGCATCGCAATGAATATCGATCACGTTGGCACGGATGAGTGTGCCGCCGTTGTTTTTGAAATGCGCAGCCAGCGCCTGCACCACCCCCAGCGGGCTGTACACATGCGCATTGTCCGGCAGGTTAAAACCCCAGCGGTAGCCGGGCGAGAGGCCGGGTGCAAGTTCGCGGATTTTGTCGGCATCGACCAGCTCCACCGCGCAGCCGTTATCTGTGCGTAATTGGCGACCGAAAGCGCTGGCCTTGAAGCCCGCTTCGGTTTTATAGACATGCAGCATGCCCTCGCGCCGCAGCAGCTCCGGCACACCGGCGGCAGCCAGCAGATCGGCATAAGCCTCGACAGCAGGCGCATTGAGTGACCGCAGGATGGCCGCCCCGCGCCGCACCCTGTCAGCATTGCAGGCGCGCTGAAAATGCAGGAACCA
>JAYUYQ010000235.1:0-4269 GCA_043752435.1 Betaproteobacteria bacterium | reverse complement strand
CGGCGATCACGGCATTGTTCCAGACGGCTTTCATGGCGCTCTCCTGGCGTTACCGGCCTTCGAACTTCGGTTTGCGCTTCTCGATGAAAGCGGCCATGCCTTCTTTCTGGTCTTTCGACGCAAACAGCATCTGCAGCGTGCGCGTTTCGAGCGTCAGCCCGGTTTCCAGCGACGCATCCATGCCGCGGATCACCGCTTCCTTGGTTTGCTGGATGGCGAGTGGCGCCAGTTCAGCGATCTGCGCGGCCATCGCGATGGCACGCTTTTCGACTTCGGCGTCGGGCACGACTTCACTGACCAGGCCCATTTCATTCGCCTCCTTCGCACCGAACAGGTCGCCCGTCAGCACGTAGCGCATTGCCTTGTATTTGCCGACAGTGCGTGGAAAACGCTGGGTGCCGCCGCCGCCGGGGATGATGCCGATTTTCACTTCCGGCTGGCCGAACTTGGCCGATTCGCCGGCGATGATGATGTCACAGGTCATCGCCAGTTCGCAGCCGCCACCGAGCGCAAAACCACTGACCGCGGCGATCACCGGCTTTGGGCAGGCGTAAATCGTGCGCCACATTTTTTGTGTGCCGCGCAGCAGCATGTCGATGGTGCTGGCGTTGGCCATTTCCTTGATGTCAGCGCCTGCGGCGAATGCCTTGTCATTGCCGGTGAGTACGATGCAGCGCACGGTATCGTCATCGGTCATTTCGGTCAGGTACTGGCCGATCAGTTTCCGTACTTCGAGATTCAGCGCATTGCGCGCTTCCGGCCGGTTGATGCGGATCAGGCCGACGCCTTCGGCGGGGCGCTCGGTGATGACGACGGCTGCGGTCATGAAAAACTCCTCTGGTTACTGTTTGGCCAGGCCGATATCGATCAGCACGGCCTTGATGTCGTTGTAGTCCTTGACGATGTCCTTGCTGAACTGTGCGCTGCCGACAAAATCATCCGACCAGTAGTTTTTGTCGAGGTCGGCTTTCCATTCCGGGGTGGAGGCCACCTTGCGCAGCACGCCCTCCCAGTAGGCGACTTGCGCCGGCGTGATGTCCTTGGGCGCCATGATCGAGCGCCAGCCGCCGTAGACCAGGTTTGCACCCTGTTCTTTCCAGGTTGGCACCTGGGCAAATGCGCCGGGGAAACGTTTTTCCGAAGATACGCCGATCACGCGCAACCGGCCTTCGGCAAGGTGAGATGCGACGTTGCCTGCCGCCGTGGTCACCATGTCGATATGGCCGCCGAGCACCTGAGTGATGGCTTCAGCCGAACCTTTGAAGGCGATGGCTTTCAGGTTGCGCGCGTTGACGCCAACGCTTTTGGCGAGGAGTCCTGCGGCGATGTGGTTGTGGCTGCCCAGCGTAGTGGCGAAACCGATCGACACCGATTGCGGGTTTTCCTTCAGTTTCGCAATCAGGTCGCGGCCGGTTTTGATCGGCGAGTTGACGTTGACCGCGAACACCACGTAATCGTTGAACAGCGAAGCCACTGGCGTGAAATCCTGGTAGCTCAGTGGGCTGGTGCCGACAATGTGGTTGGTCAGCAGTGCGGTGGTGCCGATCAGGAGGGTGTGCGGGTCGCCTTTTTTCTGGCTGACATAGTTGAAGGCAATCGAACTGCCGCCGCCGGGGCGGTTGACCACCGTCAATGATGTCGGTATCAGTTTGCCTTCGACGATGGCTTTTTCGACGGTGCGCGCAGTCTTGTCATTGCTGCCGCCGGGGGCGGAGCCGACAACGATTTCGACGTTGCGGCTCGGCGACCAGGCCTGGGCCAGTGCGGCGGGAGCAGCGACCACCAGTGTTGCGGCCAGTACTGCAATCAGGAATTTCATCGGATAGTTCTCCATTGTTGATGGGTATTTATTGCAATTCAATCTTGGCTTTTTTAATGACCTGCTCGTATTTGATGATTTCCGAGCGGATGAATTTGTCGAAGGCGTCCGTGCTGCCGCCCTTGGGTACCACGCCTTCGTTTTCGAAGCGTGTTTTGATTTCGCTGCTGGCCAGCACCTTGTTGCCGTCGGTGTTGACGCGCGCGATCACTTCCTTCGGTACCTTGATGGGTGCCATCAGCCCGAACCAGTTGCTGACTTCGTAACCCTTGACGCCGGATTCATCGAAGGTGGGGACATCGGGCACAGCGGCGAAACGCTCGAGGCTGCTGATCGCAATCGCGCGCAGGCGGCCCGATTTGATATGCGGCATCAATGCCGGCACGCCGCTGAACACCATTTCCACATTGCCCGAGATGGCGTCGGTGATCGACGGCGGATTGCCTTTGTACGGTACGTGGGTGATGTTGATGCCCGCCATGACTTTCAGCAGTTCGCCAGCCATATGATTGGAGCTGCCGAGCCCGGCATGGCCGTAGTTCAGCTGGCCGGGTCGGGATTTGGCCAGTGCGATCAGTTCCTTGGCATTTTTTGCCGGCAGAGAGGGATGCGCCGCCAGCAGCGCCGCGCCCTGTACGCACCACAGCACCGGTGCGAAATCGCGCAGCGTGTTGTATGGCGGTTTGGAATACAGCGTCATGTTGACCGCGTTGGAGGCGCCGCCCATGAACAGCGTATAGCCGTCGGGCACGGCCTTGGCACCGAGTTCCGATCCGATGTTGGTGCCGCCACCGGGACGGTTGTCGACGATCACCTGCTGGCCCCACATTTCGGCGAGCTTGGCGCCGACCGTACGCGCGGTGAAGTCGGTGTTACCGCCCGCGGTATAGGGCACGATGATGCGCACGGTACGCGTCGGCCAGGTTTGCGCGAGGGCCGGTGCGGCGCAGAACACAGCTGCGGCGAACACCAGTAAACTATTGATTTTATTCACTATTTTCTCCTCCAGCTTTTTATAATCAGGCGCGAACGGTGTTACGCAGCGCCTTGCCTTGATGCCACATCTCCAGATTGGCGATGAATAGTTGATAAACGCGTTCATCGTTGCCCGTGGCCGCCGCCGAATTATGCGGTGTGATCAGCACATTGGGCAGATCCCATAGCGGCGATTCCGCCAGTGGTTCTTTAGCGAAGACATCCAGATAGGCGCCGCCGAGGTGTCCCTCGCGCAGTGCTGCAATCATCGCAGTTTCGTCGATGATTTCGCCGCGAGCAACATTGATGATGCACGCACCTTTGCGCAGCCGAGCCAGCATCGCGGCATCGATCAGGCCGCGGGTTTCGGTAGTCAGCGGGCAGGCGATGATCAGCCAGTCGCAATGGGGCAACAATTGCGGCAACTTGTCTGCTGTATGCAGTTCATCGACCGGGTCGCCGGGCTTTTTCGGGCTGCGGCGGATGCCGATGACCTTCAATCCCAGCGCCTGCGCCAGGCGCGCGATTTCACTGCCGATACTGCCGAGGCCAAGCACCAGCGCGGTCTGACCGACGAGGTCGCGCGGAAAATCCAGCGGCCGCATCGGATCCCAGCGCCGCTCGCGCTGGGCCGCGAGCCAGCGCGGAAAATTGCGCGCCAGCATCAGCAGCCCGGCGATCGCGGTCTGCGCGATGGGTACCGCGGTGGCGCCCGCCGAAGTCGTCAGGCGCACCCCGCGCTGGAGCATCTCGGTGTAGATCGGATGATCGACGCCGGCGTTGAACACATGCAGCCATTGCAGCGCGGGCGCCTTGCGCACGGTCGAAAAAAACTGGCGCGAATGTATCGGGAAAATGTCGTTGGAAAAAAACGCCAGGTCGAGCCGGGCGCAATCGGCATCGGACAACCGGCCTTCCGGATCAGCGTGCAGCACCACCAGTTCCAGCGCCATGCCGAGGTGCTGCGCATGGGCGGCGATGTCAGCGCCGCGTTCGGCGTGCAGGCGGGAAGAAACGAGCAGGGTGGTCATTGCAGAATGAGGCGCAGCCACGGAAGAGGGGGAGATTTTACCCGCTCTTTGCTACCATGCGGCACACGCTTGCGGCCTGAACGCACTGCAACATTCACGAATCAACCTGTGGGAAGTTCGTTCAATGGAAATTAATACTCTGGAGCTGACCCGGCAACTGATCGCGCGCCGCTCGGTATCGCCGGACGATGCCGGTTGCCTCGATCTGGTGATGGCGCAATTGGAACCATTAGGTTTCGCATGCGAAATCATTGCCATGAATGGCGTCACCAATCTGTGGGCGCGTCGCGGCAAGGCGGCACCCCTGGTGTGTTTCGCCGGCCACACTGATGTGGTGCCCACCGGTCCGCTGGAAAGCTGGCAGATCGATCCGTTCACGCCGACGATCAAGGATGGCGTGTTGTACGGCCGCGGCGCCTCCGACATGAAAACCTCGATCGCGGC
>JAYUYQ010000234.1:0-4271 GCA_043752435.1 Betaproteobacteria bacterium | reverse complement strand
GGTCAGAGGCCGCAAGGCCTGGTTGATCAACCACCAATGAGGAAATCATGAGCAAACTGTTTGCCGCCATCATCGCCGCTGTTTTCGCCACCGTTGCTGTTGCCCCGGCGTTCGCCGCAGAAGCAAAAAAAGAAGCCAAGAAAGACGAGAAAAAAGTCGACAAGAAGTAGTTTTCGGTTTCTCCTAAAAAGGCAGAGCCACGGCTCTGCCTTTTTTCGTCCTGTTTAAAGTCCACTGCTTACCCGGTTGTCATTTATGGGTGCATGCGCTAATGTAATGCCGCTCGCATTGAGCCGCGCGCCCGCAGTCGGCCGCGATTTTGTCCAACCAGGGGGGAGAAACCATGAAGAAGCTGCTCGCAATCGCAATTGCCGCAATGTTCTCGATCGTGTCCGCCGCTCCGGTGTTTGCCGCCGATAAAAAAGAAGCCGCCAAAACGGACTGCAAGGATGCAAAAAACAAAGACCATAAAGACTGCAAAAAGAAATAAAGCAGTAATTTCCAGCGTCATTGAAAAGGCGGGGCTCGTGCCCTGCCTTTTCTTTTTTGAGGCGCAAGCCTCTGGCGATAAAATACCGGCATGAACGACATAACCAGCCAGTGGAAACCAAACGTCACCGTCGCCGCAGTAGTTGAACGTCATGGCGCCTTCCTGCTGGTCGAGGAACAGACGGCCGAAGGTATCCGCTACAACCAGCCCGCCGGTCACCTCGAAGCCGGCGAATCCCTGCTCGATGCCGTGATCCGCGAAACCCTGGAAGAATCGGCGTGGCGCTTTACACCAACTGCGCTGATCGGCGTCTACCAGTATCACCAGGCGGAATCCGGCATTACTTACCTGCGCTTCGCCTTTACGGGGGAACTCGCGGACCATGACGCTGGTCGGAAGCTGGATACCGGCATCTTGCGCGCCCTATGGATGCCGGCTGCCGATATTCGCGCCAACCTCGCCAAACATCGCAGCCCGCTGCTGATGCAATGCGTGGATGATTACCTGGCGGGCCGGCGCCATCCACTTGATCTGCTGCATACCTGCAACTGAAAACATGGCACGCAAGCAAAAAATCGTAGTCGGCATGTCAGGTGGCGTTGATTCGTCGGTCGCCGCGCTGCTGCTCAAACAGCAGGGCCATGAAGTGGTCGGCCTGTTCATGAAAAACTGGGAAGACGACGACAGCGACGAACACTGCACGTCCAGGCAGGACCTGATTGACGCGGTCGCTGTCGCCGACCGCATCGGCATCGAGATTGAGGCGGTTAATTTCAGCGCCGAGTACAAGGATCGTGTATTCAGCGAATTTCTCAGCGAATACCAGGCCGGCCGCACGCCCAATCCGGACGTACTGTGCAATGCCGAAATCAAATTCAAGGCATTCCTTGATCACGCGATGAACCTTGGCGCCGATTGCATCGCCACCGGCCATTACGCGCAGGTACGCGAAGTCGAAGGCTTGCACCAGCTGCTGAAAGCTGAAGACGGCACCAAAGACCAGAGTTATTTCCTCTACCGCCTCAACCAGCAGCAGCTGGCAAAAACCTGGTTCCCGCTGGGCGGACTCTACAAGCGTGACGTGCGCGAGATCGCACGCCGCGAAGGCATGGCCAATCATGACAAGAAGGATTCAACCGGTATCTGCTTCATTGGCGAGCGTCCGTTCCGCGAATTCCTCAATCGTTACCTGCCGGCAAACCCCGGCGACATTGTCACGCCCGAAGGCGTCAAGGTCGGCAAACACATGGGGCTGACGTTCTACACACTGGGACAACGCCAGGGGCTGGGTATCGGCGGCACCCGCAACGGCGATGGTGACGCCTGGTATGTCGCGCACAAAGACATGGACAATAACCGGCTGGTGGTGGTGCAGGGCCACGATCATCCGCTGCTGCTCGCCGATCAGTTGACCGCCGTAAACCTGAACTGGATCAGCGGCGAAGCACCGCATACGCAGTGGGTGTACAGCGCCAAGGCACGTTACCGGCAAAAAGACGCCGCATGTTCACTGTCATCAACGACGCCGGAACAATGCGTAGTGGAGTTCGCCGAAAATCAATGGGCGGTAACCCCCGGCCAGTCGGTCGTGATCTACGAAAGCCGCGTCTGTATCGGTGGCGGCATCATCGCGTCGGCGCGCCAGGCGCAGACGGTGTCGCGTGATGCCGGCTGCCCGCCGGATACTGAGCCGTACAACCGAGAAGAATAAGTGCGGCAAGCGGAACGCAGATCATGCGGGGTTCGCTCAGCACTCATCATTCCTCGATCATCACTAACGTTTACTGTGGCGCCGTGTCCTTGAACGACTGACGCTGTGCGAGTTTGTCAGCCAGACGAGCCAGATTCGGATGATTGCGACGCCACGGCAGATCCGGCAGCCGCAGCTCCAGCCAACCCAGGCAGCAGCCGACAGCAATGTCGGCCAGCGTGAAAAAATCCCCGGTACACCAGCTTTTCGCCGCCAGATCGTCGGCCATCATCTGCAACGCACGATCGGCCTTGCCCTGCTGGCGCGCGATCCACTCCGGCGACTGATGCGCCTCCTGCCGCCGCTTCTCCACCGCCACCGCCACCGCGGCGTCAGTACATCCGTCGGCGAGCGCTTCCCAGCGCCGTACCTGAATGCGCGGACGTTTCTCTTCCGGAATCAGCCGGTTGCCCGGGCTGGCGCTATCCAGATACTCGACGATCACGCGAGAATCAAACAGCGTGCTGTCGTCATCCAGTATCAGCACCGGAATCTTGCCCAGCGGATTGTATTGGGTGACGGTGCTGTTGCCGGTATTCGGCGCATCGACGACAAACTCGCATTCCATGCGTTTCTCGGCAAGAACTACGCGCACCTTGCGGGTGTAGGGACTGGTGGCAGTCCCGATCAGCTTCATCATATGGTTTTTTTGCAGGCTATCTTGCGAGGTGATGTTGCGGATAACAGTTGCGGTTAAAAGCGCGCGGATTATAGCATCGCGAACCTTGACGCCCAACGCCACTGAACGTTAGTCTTGCCGCTCGTACATCAACCGCCTCAGGAAAGGTCACATATGGGCGCCAACGAACAGTTCATCCTCTTCACCCAGCCTGGCTGAAGCAGCTGCCTCCGGGCGAAAGAGTTTCTTTCGCGTAAAAAAATAGATTTCGTCGCCATCGACGTACTGAACGATCCGCAGGGCCGTGAACGCCTGCTCAAGTTCGGTGTACGTAACGTTCCCGTCGTCGCCAAGGGCGAGCAGTTTGTCTTCGGTCAGAACCTGGAAGACGTTGCGGAATTTGTCGGCCTGCAAGGTACCGGCCACAAACCGCTGCCGCCGGAAGAGCTGATCAAGCGTTGGGTGATGGCATTGCGTGCCGCGCAGCGGCTGATGCGCCAGTTGCCCGACGCGCAACTGACGGAACGCGTGATCCCCAACCGCGACCGCTCGATCCGGCTGATGTGCCACCACATCTTCCGCATCGGCGAGGCCTTCCTCGAGTCTGTGGAGGGCGGCGTCGAATATGCTGTGCAGCTCGCCAACGTGCCGCCGCAAGACGGCAAGTTCATGACCGGCGACGAGATCGCGCGTTACGGCGACACCATCATCGCAAGGCTCGAAAACTGGTGGAGCAAGCTTGAGGACAAATCCTGCCAGCAGAAAATCAAGACCTTCTTCGGCATGCAGCCCATCTACATGCTCTACGAACGTTCAACCTGGCACAGCGCGCAGCACGGCCGGCAACTCGCCGCGGTTCTGGAACAGCTTGGCATCCCGCCCGACCGGCCGTTGACGCCGGAGCAGCTGGCCGGACTGCCGCTGCCGGAACGGCTGTGGGAATAATTCTTTAAAATCAATAAGTTAAAACGGCGCCCGCGGGCACCGTTTTTTACACTGTACTGCCGCATTCAGATCGCGGCAATCGCCTGAATTTCGACCTTGAGCTCGGGCTGCGTGAAGTGATTGACCTCGACCATGGTGCTGGTCGGCAGGTTCGTTTTGAAAAATTCCTCGCGTGCAGCGATGATCTCCCTGAACTCGCGCATGTCCGTTGTATAGACCGTGGTCCAGACCACGTCGGACAGCGAAGCACCGGCAGCCTCCAGGCTTTTCTCGATGTTGCGTAAACACTGCCGGGTCTGTTCGAGCATGCTGGAGCCGCCAACCACATTACCGTCGTCGTCGCGCGAAACCTGGCCTGAAACAAAAATCAGGCTTTTCGGCTGGTCTACCCTGACGTAATGGTTATAGACCGTGGCCCGGACATTTTTCATGCCCGGAGGATTACCGCGTTTGATCGGCATAAGCCT
>JAYUYQ010000233.1:0-4272 GCA_043752435.1 Betaproteobacteria bacterium | reverse complement strand
GGATGCGTGCCACGTCCTTCAGCAGCACGGGGGTGCCGCCATCGCCGGTTGACACCGGTATGGCGCGGAAATCGTCCAGCGTTTTCAGGTAACCGCGGACGCGCACCATGTATTCAGCTTCACCGAGTTCGAGCACCGCGCCGCCAGCTTCGCGGTTGGCGTCGCGCACCGCGGCAATCACCCGCGACAGCGGAATGTTGTAGGCGCGCAAACGATCCGGATCGGGGATGATCTGGTACTGGCGCACCATGCCGCCCACCGTGGCTACTTCAGCAACATTGGGCACTGTCTTCAGTTCGTACTTGAGGAACCAATCCTGCAGCGCGCGCAATTGCGCGATGTCATTGCGTCCGCTGCGGTCGACCACGGCGTATTCGTAAATCCAGCCCACGCCCGTGGCATCCGGGCCCAGAGCCGGTTTGGCCTGCGCCGGCAGCCGCCCCTGTACTTGATTGAGGTATTCGAGCACGCGCGAACGCGCCCAATAGAGATCGGTGCCGTCCTCAAACAACACATAGACAAAGGAATCGCCGAAAAAGGAATAACCGCGCACCGTTTTTGCGCCCGGCACCGAGAGCATCGTGGTGGTCAGCGGATAAGTGACCTGATCCTCAACAATCTGCGGCGCCTGTCCCGGGTAAGTAGTGCGGATGATGACCTGCACATCGGACAGGTCGGGGATCGCGTCGAGCGGGGTCTTGAGCATGGACCATACGCCCCAGACGGCGATGATGAAGGTCGCCAGCAACACCAGAAAGCGGTTGGTGATGGACCAGCGGATCAGGCGTGCAATCATTTTTTACTCCCGCTGAGATCAGGCTGGATGCGGGTGATGATGTAATTGCCGTCCTTGTCCGGCTCACTACGCAGTTCAAAATTGATCTTGTCCCCAGGCTTGAGGCCTTGCAGCAGTGTCTTGTCTTCGACACGAAAGCCCATGGTCATCTCCGGCCAATTCAGCGACGGAATGGGGCCATGGCTGATATCGATTTTTCCGGTGTTGCCATCCACCGCATTGATTCTGGCGTTGCCGACATGACCGCCGCCCGACGGATCATTGGCGGGGCTGCCCTGGACTTTTTCCAGCCGGGTCAGCGTGCTTTTGAGGCTGGCTTCAGAGTCAATCAGGAATTGTCCGGAAGCAACGACCCGCTGCCCTGCCGTCAGGCCTTTGCGAATTTCCGTCATGCCGCCGCTATCACGCCCGGTTTCAATATCGACTGGACGGAATTTGCCATCCCCTTCGGCGATGATGGCAACGGCGCGCGTGCCGGTGTGAATCACCGCTTCCGACGGCGCCATCAGCGTGGGTTTGTCGGTGCTGGCAAAACTCAGCGTAGCGAACATGCCCGGTTTCAAGCGGCCACCGGGGTTGGCGACTACGATGCGCGCCTTGATGGTGCGCGTGATGGCATTGATGTCGGGCAGCAGCATCGCGACTTTGCCGTTGAAAGTTTGTTCCGGGAAGGCAGCCGTGCGCGCTGCGACCGCTGCGCCGGGTTTGACCAGCGCGGCATCGGTTTCCGGGATTTCGGCGTTGATCCACACCGAATCGAGACTCACCAGCCGGAACAGCGTGAGTCCCGGATTGACCGCCATGCCGTCGCGCGCGCCGAGTTCCCAGACCAGGCCGCCGACAGGCGCCGACAGCGTGATGCGCGCATCGGCCTTGCCGCTTTGCTCAATGTTCCTGATCTGCTGCTCCGCGATGCCGAGCAACAGCAGCCGTTGGCGCGCCGCCTGCGCCAGATCGCTGACGCCTTTTTGCGCACTGCGTTTGAGCGCGAGATATTCTTCCTGCGCCGCCAGCCATTCCGGCGCGTAGATTTCCGCCAGCGGCTGGCCGCGGGTTACGGGATCATATTGCGCGCGGACATGGAGCTTCTCGATGTAACCGCTGACGCGCGATTGCACCGTCACCATCGTGCGTTCGTCGATGCTGATCGCGCCGACGGTCGTCAGCCCGGTGTTCATGCGCCCCATCGTCACTTCGACCGTGCGGATGCCGAGGTTCTGCACCGTGCGCGGACTGATGGTGACAGCACCCTGATCCGTACCGGCATCGGCATACACCGGCACCAACTGCATATCCATGAAGGGTGACTTGCCCGGCTTGTCGAATTTTGGGCCGGGGACCATCGGGTCATGCCAGTACAACGGTGTACGTTCGCCTGCTGTCGCGGTTTTTCCGCCGTCGGCCGTATTTCTAGTCGCGGCCGGTTGCGGCGCGGTCATGCTGCTCATGCGCTGCATCGCGTACCAATAACCGCCGCCGATGCCGGCACCGGCGAGGGTGAGTCCGCCCACGATCAACAGGGTGATGTTGCGTTTCATTATTGGTTCTCCTGCGGCAGGAAATAGAGTAATTGGGCGTAGGCACGGCCCTGTTCGGCGGCCAGCTGCAATTGCTGCAATCGTAGTTCGATTTCGACACGGCGCGCTTCAAGTGCGCCGGCGAGCGGCCCTTGTCCGCCACGGTAAGCGGCCAGTGCCAGTTGCGCGCGCTCGCGGGAGAGGGGCAGCAGGGTGTCATCGAAGCGCTGCAGTCGAGCGGTGGCCGCCTCCAAGTCGGCCCGGGTTGCCTGCGCTTCCGCCAGGTGTTGGCGCAGCGCCTCTTCCTTCAAGGCGCGCGCCTGCGCCACCTGCGCCATTTTCGCGGCGACACTGCGGTCCTGCCGGTTGGCCTGGAACAGCGGCAGGTCGATCGAGACCTGCACCGAGAGCATGTTGGAGTACTGCGGCCCACGCTGTGCGTAAACCACTTCGAGACCCCAGTCCGGTTTGTTCGCGGCTCGGGCGAGATCGGCCTCATTGCGCGCGACATCGATCTGCCGTTCCAGTGATTGCAGATGCGGATGGTTCTCCGCATGCGTTGTGACATCGCGGTGCTGCGCCGGGAGCAGGCGGTCCGGCAGCGCAGCCAGCGGCCGCGCACTGTCAGCGCCCAGCCAGCGCGACAGCATGGCGGTGGCGCGCGCGGCCTGCCGCCGGTATTCGGCGCGGCGGTCGAGCAGCGATTGCAGGCTGACCTGCAGCGCGAGCAGATCCGCGGGTTGAGTCTTGCCCGCACGCAATCCCGCCTGCAGGGATTCCCGTTGCAGATCCGTTTCCGCGTATTGCTCGTCGACCACGGCCGCCATGCGTTCGGCAAAGTAGCGTTCCAGCCACGGCAGCGCGACATCCCGGCGCAGTGCAGCCCGTGCATCGCCGAGCACGGCCTGTTCCCGCTGCAGTTCATTCTCCGCGCGCCGGCCCTTGATTTCGCGCTTTTCGCCGCGGACGAACTCCTGCGCCACGCCGATTTTGCGCATGGTCATGAAGTCGCGCGTCAGGCTGTAGCGGTCGGGGCCGTCCGCCGGCAGATTGTCGATGCCGAATTTCAGCTTGGGATCAGGCAATTCGCGCGCTGATGCGGTGGTTTCTTCAGCGGCAGAAATGGATGCGCGCTGCGCCGCGAGCAGGGATGATTCCCGGTCGGCGATGGCCAGCGCTTCGGTGAGGCTGAGGGGCGTCGCAGCCTGTGCCATTGGCGACAAGCTGGATGCAACAAGTATGAACAGTAATGCTGCTGATGCAGGAAAACGATTACGCATAAATCCTCCGCGTGACAATGTCCGGCAGCCGCAAGGCGGCCACCGTCAAACCACTGCGCGGAGGATCAGATCAGGAAACGCTGCAGCCGCACGATCAGCGGCGGAGAGGGGGCGTAGGTGAGATGGTGCAGCCGGACATCGATTGCGGGAGGCGCAATCACGGTTTGAACGAGCAGGTAGTGCAGCGCATGCGCTGCAATGGCGGTCCATGCGGTATCGGCCTGCCCAGCAGCTTCGCTGCCTGCTTCGCAATGTTTCAGACACAGCGCAGAAATCGTGGCGCTATCCTCGCAATCCGGCATCGCCGCCGCAGCCTGGGCGAGGTCCTGCAGGCTGGTCGTGCAGGCATAGGCCGCAACGGACTGTTGCGCCAGCAGCATGAAGCCGAGGGTGCAGGCGGTGAGCCATTTGCGGAGGTTGCGGGAGAAACGCATGTGGGGATGTTAGGGCTGCAGGGATGTGGGGGCAAGCAGTGCCGGTTGGAGGGTGTTCGCTTGTCGCTGGTTCCGTGGCGCGGTCGGGTTAATCGCGATCCATAAAATATCAATAAAAACAATTACTTATGATGAATTACTTCCATTCTTAAGTGTTCAACGTGCGGTGATGCCTGTCTGTAAGGTGCTGCAGTCCCAAGGTATGCTTCATATATGACTGCGAGAGTAAGTAAAACTATCGTATT
>JAYUYQ010000232.1:0-4278 GCA_043752435.1 Betaproteobacteria bacterium | reverse complement strand
GGCGGGCATCGGACTTCTCACAAGACCGATTCCGCCGCAAGGCATAGATGTCAGGGCTTGTTTCCCATCGGAAACGGCCAGGCGCCTGGAATCGCAATCGGACGGGACGCTACCGGAGCCGGTCCCGGCATTATTTGGGATGCGGGCTTTTTGGCAGCCGCCTGCTTTTTGATAGCAGGATTTTTCTTGACTGCTTTTTTCTTGACTGCTTTTTTCTTAGCCGGCTTTCGGGCCGGCTTTTTTTTGCCCGTTTTTCGGCTGGCGCCTTTTTTAGCAGCGGCCTTGCGCGCGACTTTCTTCACGGCCTTCTTTTTCTTGACGACCTTTTTCCCGGCCTTTTTGTTTGTTTTTTTCTTTGCAACCTTCTTTTTTGCTTTTGCCATGCGAGCCTCCTTCAGTGTCGATCCATAGTGTGCGCCTTTAAGCCAGGACGCACGCCCTTCCCCGCACATTCCCGTCCTTGATCCTGTAACTCTGACCTGTGCTAGTGCAAAGCGGCGCCAGCCTGGGTCGCCAGATTGCGGTACAGCATGTCCGGATCGATCCTGATGCCACCGCTCCAGGTCAGCACATTCGATACCGGATCAAAAGCTACGCGGCGGAACAGCGCGGCATCGGACAAGACCTCCATCGCCACGTCTTCCACCAGGTCGCCCAGATAAACATGGCCTTCCAGCCCGTCATCGAAACGCAGCCAGAGGGTGCAGTTGTCCTCCGCGCGCAGCTCGGTAACCGTGTGCAGATGGGGCCTGCGGCTGCGGTAACGCCGGAACTTCAGACTGAGTGCCAAGGTTTCGACCCTCCATGGTGATGAACATTGCAACCCAAAAACAATCCGGCGACTCCGCCCTGCGGGTTTATTGATGTTTTCCAAAAACATGACAGCCTCGTCAGAGGCATGTTTTTGTCATTATTTATGTAATTTTCAATAATCCGCAGGACAATGCGCCGCCGGGTGTCTTGCTGCTTCAGCACGGAACCCCGCTTTGCTCCTGAATTCCTGTTCTCAATCGCATGTTTGGTGTCCGTTTTACGTATCCGCTTTTCGTGCCCATGCTCGTCTGAAAAAAGCCATCAATCCGCGCTCTTAATCCCGTCCATCAATCCCAGGACAGCGCGCCCCCGGTTTGATACTCGATGACGCGGGTTTCAAAGAAGTTGCGTTCTTTTTTCAGGTCGATCATTTCCGCCATCCACGGGAACGGGTTGGTCACGCCCTCGAACAGCACTTCCAGGCCGATCTGCTGGGCGCGACGGTTGGCGATGAAGCGCAGGTATTCCTTGAACATCGCGGCATTGAGTCCGAGCACGCCGCGCGGCATGGTGTCCTCGGCATATTGGTATTCGAGCTCGACACCCTTGTGGAACAGCTCGCGCAGTTCCTCGCGGAATTCAGCGGTCCACAGATGCGGGTTCTCCATCTTGATCGTGTTGATCAGGTCGATGCCGAAATTGCAGTGCATGGATTCGTCGCGCAGGATGTACTGGTACTGCTCGGCGGCGCCGGTCATCTTGTTCTGCCGGCCCAGGGCGAGGATCTGCGCGAAACCGACGTAGAAGAACAGGCCTTCCATCAGGCACGCAAACACGATCAGGCTTCTCAGCAGTTTCTGGTCGTTTTCCGGCGTGCCGGTCTTGAACGTGGGGTTGGTCAGCACGTCAATGAACGGAATCAGGAACTCGTCCTTGGCCCGGATCGACGACACCTCATGATAGGCGTTGAATATTTCACCTTCATTGAGACCCAGGCTTTCGACAATGTACTGGTAGGCGTGGGTATGGATCGCTTCCTCGAACGCCTGGCGCAGGAGATACTGGCGACATTCCGGCGCGGTGATGTGGCGGTAGGTGCCGAGCACGATATTGTTCGCCGCCAGCGAATCGGCGGTGACGAAAAATCCGAGGTTGCGCTTGACGATGCGGCGCTCATCTTCGGTCAGTCCATTGGGGTTTTTCCAGAGCTCGATGTCACGGCTCATCTGGATTTCCTGAGGCATCCAGTGGTTGGCGCAGGCCGACAGATATTTGTCCCAGGCCCATTTGTATTTGAACGGCACCAACTGATTGACGTCGGTCTGACCGTTGATGATGCGTTTGTCGGCAACATTGACGCGCCGCAGTTCTACCTCAACCGGAGCGTGCGACGGTGCACGGTCGGCCATCACGGGTTGCCTGACCAGCCCGGCGGCTGCCCCCGATTCTTCAAATTGCAACATCTTCAGTCTCCTTTATTAGCGTTGTGGGTGGACACTTTCCAGCACAGTCAGCAGATTCTTGATGGTTGTTATCGGTGAAACCACTGTCGCGCCGCGCAGCAAACCCTGATCCAACAACTACTTTCATGTTCCGTTTACTGCATTCCCTGATGGCTGTCGCCCGTCTACTTCACCAACAGCTCAGTTACCTGCTTACTGGCATGACTCACATTCGGGATCAATGATCGAACACGCCTTGGGCTGCTCCTCCCCGTTCACGCCGCCATCCGACGACACGGCGTTCAACTGGCCCGCCTTGGATGTCGATTTCTCGGTGGAAGTCGCGCCCAGCGTGCGCAGGTAGTAAGTCGTTTTCAGGCCGCGCACCCAGGCCAGTTTGTAAGTGTCATCCAGCTTCTTGCCCGAAGCACCCGCCATGTAGATGTTCAGTGACTGCGACTGATCAATCCATTTCTGCCGGCGCGCCGCGCATTCCACCAGCCAGCTCGCATCCATCTCGAAGGCTGTGGCGTAGAGACTGCGCACATCCGGCGGCACACGGTCGATCTTGGACAGCGAGCCGTCGAAATATTTCAGATCGGCGATCATCACCTCGTCCCACAGGTTGAGCTTTTTCAGATCGCGCACCAGGAACTCGTTGACGACCGTGAATTCGCCCGACAGGTTGGATTTCACGTAGAGGTTCTGGTAGGTCGGCTCAATGCACTGCGACAGGCCGGTGATGTTGGCAATGGTCGCTGTCGGCGCAATGGCAATGCAGTTCGAATTGCGGATGCCGACGCGCTGAATGCGGCTCCGGAGGCTGGCCCAGTCCAGCTTGGTCGACATATCGCATTCCACATAACCGCCGCGCTCTTCAGCCAGCACCTTCAGCGAATCCAGCGGCATGATGCCGCGATCCCACAACGAGCCCTTGAACGTCGAGTACGGCCCGCGCTCTTCCGCCAGGTCGGATGATGCCGAGTATGCGGTGTAGGTCACCTGCTCCATTGAGCGGTCGGCGAACTCCACGGCAGCCGGCGAACCGTAGGGAATGCGCAACATGTGCAGGCAGTCCTGAAAGCCCATGATGCCCAAGCCCACCGGACGGTGCTTGAAGTTGGAGTTCCGCGCCTTGTTGACGTTGTAAAAGTTGAGATCAATCACGTTGTCAAGCATGCGCATCCCGGTGCCGACCGTACGCTTCAGCTTCTCCATGTCAAGGAGGCCGGTAGACAGATCCAGATGTGCCGGCATGTTGACCGACGCCAGATTGCACACGGCGATTTCGTCGGGGCCGGTGTTCAGTGTGATTTCGGTGCACAGGTTGGAGCTGTGCACGACGCCTACGTGCTGCTGTGGCGAGCGCAGGTTGCACGGATCCTTGAACGTGATCCAGGGGTGCCCGGTCTCGAACAGCATGGTCAGCATCTTGCGCCACAGCTGGTTGGCGGGAATCTTCTTGTAGAGCTTCATCTCGCCGCGGGTGCACTTAGCCTCGTATTCGACGTAGGCTTTTTCGAAGGCCTTGCCGAATTTCTCGTGCAGGTCCGGCACATCGGACGGCGAAAACAGCGTCCAATCGCCGTTTTCCATGACCCGCTTCATGAACAGGTCCGGCACCCAGTTGGCAGTGTTCATGTCGTGCGTGCGGCGGCGGTCGTCGCCGGTGTTCTTGCGCAGCTCGAGGAATTCCTCAATGTCCAGGTGCCAGGATTCCAGATACGAACACACCGCGCCCTTGCGCTTGCCGCCCTGGTTCACTGCAACGGCCGTATCGTTGACGACTTTCAGGAACGGCACGACCCCCTGCGATTTGCCGTTGGTGCCCTTGATGTAGGCACCCAGCGCGCGCACCGGCGTCCAGTCGTTGCCGATGCCGCCGGCATACTTCTGCAGCATCGCGTTTTCCTTGATGGCTTCATAGATGCCGTCGAGGTCGTCGGACACAGTAGTCAGGTAGCAGCTGGCGAGCTGCGAACGGCGCGTGCCGGAATTAAACAGCGTCGGTGTCGAGCTCATCAGATCGAAGTTCGACAGCACGTTGTAGAACTCGATCGCGCGCGCTTCGCGCTGGCTTTCG
>JAYUYQ010000231.1:0-10578 GCA_043752435.1 Betaproteobacteria bacterium | reverse complement strand
GGCCATTGGATGAAATCGACGTGCCGACGAATTCGCTGGCGATGACCGGCGAGCGTTCGTTGTCGAAATCCACTTTCAAATCACCCGCCATCGCGAAGTGCACATCGCCGCCGATGACCACCGGATTGCGGATTTTGCGCTCATTGATGAAGCGCAGCAGTTTTTCGCGAGCCGCAGGGTAGCCGTCCCAGCCGTCGGTATAGACCACGCGCTCATGGGCCGCGCCGCGATCGGCCTGGCCCATCAGCGTGGTCTGCGCAATGATGTTCCAGCGTGCCGGTGATTGTGTCAGCGCATTTTCCAGCCATTGTTCCTGAGTCGCGCCCAGCATCGAGCGGGGCTGCGTGCGTTCTGGACATTCAAGGACATTGATCTGGTTGCCGCCGCCGCGCCCCTGGCGAGTGCACACCTGATAGTCGCGGTACTGGCGCAGGTCAAGCAGCTGGATGCTTGCGAGCTTGCCCATTGCATGCGTGCCGTAAATTTTCATGTCCGGACCGCCGCGGTAAATGCCCGGTTGCAGCGGCAGGTGTTCGTACCAGGCCTGGTACGCTGCGGCGCGACGTTGCAGGAATGCATCTACCGGGTCGAGGTCCTGCGAACGGTCGCGGGCGTAATCGTTATCGACCTCGTGGTCATCCCAGGTCACCAGCCACGGGCAGGCGGCGTGCGCTGCCTGCAACTGCGGATCGAGTTTGTACTGCGCATAACGGTTGCGGTAATCGGCCAGCGTGTACGGCTCGGGGCTATGGTGCTCGCGCACCTTGTTACGGCCACCCCAGGAACCCTCGTAGATGTAATCGCCGACATGGACCACGAAATCCAGCGGCTGCTGCGCCATGTCGCGGTAGGCGGCGTAGTGGCCGTGCTCATAGTGCTGGCAGGACGCAATCGCAAACGCCAGCTTGCCGCGCGCATCGTCGGCAGCCGGCGCGGTGCGCGTGCGGCCGGTGGCGCTGACCGCATCGCCGGCCATGAAGCGATACCAGTACCAGCGCGACGGTTCCAGCCCGCGCGCCGACACGTGCACGGCATGCGCGAACTGTGGCGTGGCAATGGCTTCGCCGCGATCAATAATTTTGCTGAAGCGAGCATCCGCAGCAATTTCCCAGCGCACGGCCACCGGCGCCTCCGGCATGCCACCGCCGTTCAGCGGATCGGGCGCGAGGCGTGTCCACAGCACCACCGAATCCGGTTGCGGATAACCGGAGGCGACGCCCAGTGAAAACGGGTTCTGTGTAAAACGCGGCTGGGCGATGATGCGCTGTGACGGCAGGGCCAGTGCGGCGGAGAGGGCGGCGCTGCGGAGCAGGAAGCTGCGGCGGGTGTTGTGCATGGTGTGTGGAGCTTAACGCGGCAGCGTGACCGGGGGACTACAGCGGGTGTTGTGCTGCTGAGCGTAGGTGTTTTTGCGAGCGTTCTCGGGAATTAATGTAAATATTTGATTTTATTTATTATTTTGTGTGCCTGCCTCGGCGGGTGGCCGCTTGCGGGGAACTGGTTATGATGCGCTCTGACCGGGTGCAAAACGTCAACTAAAAAAGTCACCTAAATTTGGCAACTAAAAATGTCAACTACTACACGTTAGAACGCACAAGTGCCCGTGACGCTCCCGCCGAACACATTCATGCCGCGGCCCCTGGCTGGCCGTGATCCACTGAAGTCGTTCACAAGTCTTGCGCCCAACTACTTCCGGGTAGCGAATGAGCTGCGTGATACCGCTCACCGTGGGGCGAAGTGGCCCCGCCACTACTATGCGTTTCCTGCGGTCGTGATGTACATGGCCGCTTTCGAAGCGTTTCTGCAAGAGACGCTCGCGTTCGCCCGGGGGCGCATCGAGGAATCAGCTGACCCGGCTACCGTAGCTCTTCTGGCCACGATCGACGCCCTCAAGGCACAACGCGCGCCGTATCAAGACTTCAAGGAATGGATCAAGGAGATCTACCGACTCTTCGATCGCAAAGAAGCCGACATCGACACCAACTCGCCTGAGTTTCAGAATCTTCTTGCGCTGAAGGAGCTTAGGAACTCTGCGATTCACTACAACCCAACATTCATCGAGTACATCTTCTGGCCCGCTCGATTAGAGCATGCGCTTCAGCGAACGAAGCTAGAAGTCCTGAATGCCGGGTGGGTCACGAATTTTGCAACGCCCGAAGTCGTGGACTGGGCGCGTGAAACCGTGAAAGGAGCGATCGAGTCGTTCTGTAGTTTGAGCGGGGCAGAGAACCCCTTCACCACAACCGCGGGCGATGGTGTATTCAAATGGGAGTAGTGCGTTCTAACTTTAGGTGGAACGGACGGGCCGCCGGTGTCCTTCTGTTTGCCAACACTGCGCTGGCCCGCCGTTCACCACGACGTTGAGGCTGTAGAAAAAGTCCCCACATGCAGTTTCGCGAAATTGCTACAAAAAAATGTTCGTCAGGACGCGCTATATTCAGCGATCGCATACCCGGGAGGGGTCAAGTTACCCCCGAAAACGGTGTGTCTCGATCCCTCAGAGACTTTTTCTACAGCCTCGTTAGGTTGCTGGGAACCGCTATCCATGTTCCAAAATCTTGAAGGTGGGTGTCTCTGCGGCGTGGTGCAATATCGCATCACTGTCCAGCCGCTTGACGCAGGTTACTGTCACTGTTGGCTTTGCCAGCGATCCAGCGGCGCGCCAACACTCGCGTGGCTGACCGTGTCGGTTCATGGTTTTTCCTACACGAAAGGATGTCCAACAATTTTCCATTCAAGCTCGCATAGTCAAAGAGAGTTCTGTGGTACCTGTGGTACTCAGATCGCTTTTCGTCGGTCGGCATCCCCCAAAACCGTGGACGTAACGCTGGCTAGTCTTCATGACCCTTCGCACATGGCTCCGCAGTATCACATCTGGAGGCAAAGCAAGGTCGCTTGGTTCGAGACTACAGATTCACTACCACGCTATGAAGACGCTGGCCCTGATAACCACGAAACCTAACATTGCGTTCGAGAGGAACGCGCCAAAAGCGGCGCGCCCCTCAACTTTGCGTTAGCTCCTTGTAACCCGTAACGTATTAGGTTACACTCTCTCATCGTGATCCGCAGCTTCCGCCACAAAGGTCTGCAGCGTTTTTTCGAAACCGGGAGTAAATCGGGGATACAGGCGCAACACGCCGACCGTTTGCGCCTGATCCTGGCTCAATTGAGCGCTGCGACCCGGCCGGAAGACATGGCGCTGCCCGGTTTGGTGTTGCATCCGCTCAAGGGTTCGCGGAAATGCATTTGGTCGGTTCGCGTCAGCGGCAATTGGCGGATCACGTTTGCTTTTGCCGGAACCAATGCCGATGTTGTCGATTATGAGGACTATCACTGAAAGGAAGTGTCATGCGCATGCACAATCCCCCGCATCCCGGTGAGATCATCAAGTCGCTGTGTCTGGAGCCGCTGAAAGTAACGGTTACCGATGCGGCAAAGGCACTGGGTGTCAGCCGCAAGACGCTGTCCGCGATCCTGAACGGTCGCGCCGGCATCAGCCCGGAAATGGCCGTCCGTCTGTCCATCGCGTTTGGCACATCCGCGGAAAGCTGGCTCAACCAGCAGTTACAGTACGACCTTTGGCATGCTGAGCAGGGACGCAAGCAGTTGCGCGTGATGAGGCTGGCGGCCTAACCGGAATAAATAAGCGCTTGTAAATTGACCACGTACGTTCCAGCCGTGATCGCCGCCAGCACCGCTATCCTGCTGCTCGGTCTGGTGCACCTGCGCTACACCTTCCGCGGGCGCAAGCTGCATCCGCGCGATGCGGATTTCGAAGCGCAGATGCGCACCGTGCATCCGGTGCTGACCCGCCAAACAACGATGTGGAAAGCCTGGGTTGGGTTCAACGCCAGCCACAGTTTCGGCGCCCTCCTGTTCGGACTGGTTTATGGTTATCTGGCGTTGTTGCACAGTGCCTTCTTGTTGCAGTCGTCATTCCTGCTGGGATTGGGTCTGCTGTTGCTGGCGGGATATGTGTTCCTCGGCTGGCGCTACTGGTTCAGCGTGCCCTTCCGCAGCATCGTGGTGGCGACGGTGTGTTATGTGGCCGCGCTGGCGCTGCTCTGGATTCGATGAAAGCATCCGCCGGCATCGCCGATAACATCCGCACGGCCCGCATCCGCGCCGGAAAATCCCGCGCCGAAGTCGCCGCGCATCTCGCACTTAATCAAGCCTGGTATGACGATCTGGAGCAGCGCGATGGCGAGCTGGCGGCGACGCTGACACTGTTTCAGGGTGTGGCGCTGGCGGAGTTGTTCGGCTTGCGTCTTGCTGATTTGTTTGGTGAAACCCTGCCGGCGGGGGAGCGCATTGCTTTGCCGGATTTGCCCGAACGCATTCGTGCGCAAGTGGCGGCGGCCGGCATTTCGCTGGATCAGTTTGAGCAGCAACTGGGCTGGGAGCTGGGGCCGTTCATGGAAGCGCCGGTGCAACTCGCTACTGAACTGCCGATGGCTTTTTTCCAGTTGCTGGCCGGCGCTCTGGGCTTGCACTGGCTGTTGCTGGTGCCGGATGATGCGGCGGTTTGAGTCTTTTGCCGAATTCGGAAAGGGCGTGATGATGAGCGAGCCGGTTACCAATATGCTGCCGTATGCCCTCTCGTTTATTGCCGGATTGGCAATCTGCCTGTTCATCATGGTGACGTCCGGACGCAAGGAGGCCTGGGACGCCCCGGCCTATTTCACCGTCGGCATTCCGATGATGTGTGTGGTGATTTTCGCAATCAGTTTCTGGTTTCCGCGACGCGCCTGGCGCTGGGCCTGGCGATCGGGCAATCCGTGGCGATGGTGATGGGGGGAGGGTCGGCTTCGCTGTGGCCGCTGGTGATCATCGCGATGACGGTGGTGTCGCTGACGCTACCGGAATATGCATCAGGACGGCGGCGCAAGTCAGCAGTGACAGGATGTTGAGCATGGCAGGCCTTTCTGGTCTGTGGATTCGGCTGACGTGGGATACCATAAGCGCGTGACAAAAATATTAAACATCATCGGCCCGGGTCGCGTTGGGCGCACGCTGGGTGCGTTGCTGGAGCGCGCGGGCCTGTGCACGGTGCAGGATGTACTGAGTGCGGAAATCGCCACCGCGGAATCGGCCGTGGCTTTTATCGGCGCCGGCCGCGCGGTGCGGGTGTTGCGCGACATGCATGCGGCCAACATCTGGTTGCTGACGCCGCCCGATGCAGCGATTGCGCCTGTTGCGACGGCGCTGGCCGCCACCGGCCATTTGGCTAAAGGTGATGTGGTGTTTCATTGCAGCGGGTCGCAGCCCTCAAGTCTCCTCGCGCCACTGTTGGCGACAGGCGCATGGATTGCCAGCATCCATCCGCTGAAAAGTTTTGCCGATCCTGTGGCTGCGGTGCAGAGTTTCAAAGATACCTATTGTGCAGCCGAGGGTGATGCAAAAGCGCTGGCTGTGTTGACGCCGCTGTTCGAGCAACTGGGTGCACGGGTTGCAGTGATCGACCCCGCCGGAAAAACGCTGTATCACGCGGCGAGTGTGCTGGTGTGCAATGACCTGACCGCCTTGATGGAAGCGGGATTGCGGACTTATGAGCAAGCCGGCATCGAACGTGCCATGGCGCAAAGGATGATGGAGCCGCTGGTGCGTGAGACGTTGGACAATGTTTTCGCGCTGGGCACCACGCGCGCGCTGACCGGGCCGGTGGCGCGCGGCGATGCCGATGTGCTGACGCGGCAGATCGCGGCACTCGAAGGGCTGGATCCGCGCATTGCCGATGCTTACCGCGCACTGAACCGGATTGCACTGGACCTGGCGCGGCAGCAGGGCGGGGCGTCGGCAACGGCGCTGGATGCTGTAGAGCGGGTATTAAAAAATAGCAAATAAATCAGATACTTATAATAAATACTCAGAGGGTGATCCCACGGCGGGGACAAGTGATCGCTTGTTACAATCGAGCGATGAACAACCCCCTGACTGTTGCAACGCCGGCCCCTGACACGCTGGACACGATACGCGCGCAAGTCCTGCGCGGCATCGCACTCAACCGCGAACCCGGTTATCACTTCGCCGGCAATTTCCTCGACCTGTCGTACGACCATGTCGGCACTGATTACACCGCCTTGTCGGTGGATGTCGCGCCGCATTGTGCGGAAGCTGATGGGCAACTCAATCTGTCCGGCTTTGCGATCCTGGCCGATCTGGTGACCGCTGCTGCGGTGCGCGCGAGTCTGCCCCCGCATACGCGGCTGGCGACAGTGACCATGAATTTGCAGTTCACCGGCGCCGCGCGTACCGGCCGGTTGTCCGGGCGAGGTGCCATGCATGGTTTTGTGCAGGGCGCGGCAGGACGCCAGGGTGTCAGCACCATGAACATCCACAACGATGCGGGCCTGATCTGCACCGGCACGGCGACGTTCATGGTGCTGAAGCCGCCGAAGGGCGTGGAGCTGCATCCGGTGCCGCACCGCCGCCGCGGCGAAAACCCGACGCCGGAGATTCCCGGCGGCAAGTTGCATTCCGACGAGAAAAAAGTGCTGGCCACGGCTGAAGCCGCGATCGCCGATGTGCGTGCATATGGCGGCTCGTTCATCCAGCTCTTCTGGGGCGTGCATGCGAAACACGTGACTGGTGCCGCCCCCCAAGGGGACTTGCTTCGTGGCGCCCAGTCGACGGTGAAGAATGGGCCGCACATCGGCAACCGGGTCGGCCACGTGCAGGGCGGCATCCTGCTCGGCCTTGCCGCCGAAAACGCGGTTGCGGCGCTGACGCCGCACTGGTCGCTGACGGCGCTGTCGGCGTGGTATATCAGTCCCGGTGAAGGGCGATCGTTGAAAATAAAATCCAAGGTCTTGCACCACGGCCGGCTGATCGCCGTGGTACGCACTGAAGTGACCTGTCGCGGCAAGGACGGTCGTCCACGCAAGGTGTTCGAGCTGATGACCACGCACGCCTGCAAGCTCGAGTAGCGATTTGGATGCCCGGTTCCCTGGAGGTGGTTTGCCTCCCTCATCCCCGACCCTTCTCCCGATGGGAGAAGGGAGATACGTGCAGAAAATGGTTCGCAACCATTTTCTGAGTGTTCTCTAATGGCGCTGCGCACGCTGTCGGGCAAACATGCGGATCCGCGCAAGGGGCGCGGTGCGGGCGTCAATCCCGAAGGGCGGTTCGAGCAGGTCGAGCGCGAGGCCTATGATGACGGCTGGCAGGACGGCATCGAAGAAGAGCAGGTCGCATTAAAAACCGTGGTCACTGACGAACGCGCGAAATCAATCATCTCGCGCAATGATTCACCGGACATTCCGTTCACGCAATCGATCAATCCCTACCAGGGCTGCGAACACGGCTGCATCTATTGTTATGCGCGACCCAGCCATGCCTATCGCAACCTGTCGCCCGGGATCGATTTTGAAACACGCATTTTTGCCAAGACCAACGCAGCGGAACTGCTGCGCAAGGAACTGTCAAAGCCCGGTTACCGCTGCGAACTGATTGCCCTTGGCGCCAACACCGATCCCTACCAGCCGGCTGAGCGCAGCCGCGGCATTACCCGCGGCATCCTTGAGGTATGCGCCGAATTCAACCAGCCGGTGGGCATCGTCACCAAAAGTGCGCTGGTCGAGCGTGACATCGACATTCTCGCGGCAATGGCAAAAAAGGGACTGGCGGAGGTGTTTGTGTCGGTGACCACGCTGGATCATGAACTGGCGCGGCGGATGGAGCCGCGCTGCACGGCGCCGCTGCGGCGTTTTCAGGCGGTGCGTGCATTGGTGGAAGCTGGGATTCCGGCGGGCGTGATGGTGGCGCCCATAGTGCCCTTCCTTAACGACCACGAAATCGAGGCCATCGTCGAGGCTGCGGCAGCACATGGCGCGCGTCGTGCGGCCTATATCCTGATGCGCCTGCCGTATGAAGTAAAAACGTTGTTTCGCGACTGGCTGGAACGGCATTACCCGTTGAAGGCGGCGCATGTGATGAGCCGGGTGCAGGCGATGCGCGGTGGGCGCGACAACGATCCTGAATTCGGCAGCCGCATGCGCGGTGCCGGGGAATTCGCTGATCTGCTGAAGCAGCGCTTCAACGTCGCCTGCAAAAAGGCCGGTATCAACCAGGCGCGGCGGGGCGAGGGTAATAATGACGTTAGTAATATTGACGAAAATAAGCGTGATACCACGCAATTCCGGGTGCCGGGCGCGGCAGAACAAGGCAGTCTGTTTTAAACACGGAAAACAGGCTTGAACTATCACAATTCACCGCGGGCGTGGTACCGACAAGTCGCGACGGCCCTGTTGACGCATGTATATTTAAAAGCGATTGGTACCCCGCTGTTCATTGCACTGTTTTTCGGCGCGTACTTTTACGTACTCAAAAATCCGGCCTATCCGGTCACGGTGATGCCTGTTACCGGGCTGGATCGGCTGATTCCTTTTCAGGCGTGGGCTTTTTACGTTTATATAACGTTGTGGGTCTATGTTTCCCTGCCGCCGGCGCTGCTGGCATCGCGTCTTGAACTGTATCGATATGGCGGAGCCATGGCGGTCACGTGTCTCACGGGTTTGGGTATTTTCTATTTCTGGCCCACCACAGTCCCTGTGCCTGACGTCGACTGGACCCGGTATCCGGGTGTGGAGTTCCTGAAAAACCTGGATGCCTCGGGTAATGCCTTCCCGTCGCTGCATGTAGCCACGGCTGTTTTTTCGGGTATCTGGTTGCACCATTTGCTACGGCGTTTTAGCGCCCCGCTGTCGATACTCATCATCAATGGGGTATGGTGTGCCGGTATCGTGTATTCCACCGTGGCCGTACGCCAGCATGTGGTGGTGGATGTCATTGCCGGTCTGGCGCTTGGTGCGCTGGCTGCCGGGCTGTCATTGCGGTATCAAGTGCAGGCGGGTATGGCCAAAACAGATCAAACCAGACCCATGTAATCCGGATCAGGCATTTAAATTTTGTAAAATCCGTTTTTAATCAGGCTCAGCTTGCTTTGAATCCCCTCTGGCTTTCCCATTTCACCGCCACCAGCAGCATCGGTCGCGGTCTTGACCAGACGCTGACTGCGCTGCGCGAGCGCCGCAGCGGTCTGGCGCCGTGCACGTTTGATACCGTGGATCTGGCCACTGTGATCGGTGAGGTGCCGGGTGTGGATGCAGTGCGGCTTCCTGCACAGCTTGCCGATTTCGATTGCCGCAATAACCGACTGGCGCTGCTGGGATTGGTGCAGGACGGTTTTGAAGCTGCAGTGCGCGCGGCCATTGCCAAATACGGCACGCAGCGGGTGGGTGTGTTTCTCGGCACCAGTACCGCCGGCATCCTGCAGACCGAGCTGGCCTATCGTTGCCGCGATCCGTTGACGGGCGCCTTGCCCGCGGATTTTATTTATGGCACGACGCACAATGTTTTTTCCGTGGCGGACTTCACCCGCCGCTATTTCGGACTGACTGGACCGGCAGTGGTGGTGTCTTCGGCCTGTTCATCCAGTGCCAGGGTGTTTGGTTCTGCGCGGCGCATGATGGCCTCGGGCCTGATCGATGCCGCAGTGGTGGGTGGCGTGGATACCCTGTGTCTGACCACACTGTATGGTTTCAACTCGCTGGGACTGATGTCTGAGCAGGCTTGCCGTCCTTTCGACGCAGAGCGTAACGGCATTTCGATCGGCGAGGCGGCGGCGTTTGCCTTGCTGGAACACGCACCGGAACATCTGAACGCCGATGCCGTACTGTTGAGCGGCACCGGTGAGTCGAGTGATGCCTATCATATGTCGTCACCGCATCCCGATGGCCTGGGTGCGCGCATGGCGATGCAGGGCGCGCTGAAAATGGCAGGATTGCAGCCGACTGACATCGGCTATATCAATCTGCATGGCACGGCTACTCCGAGCAACGATGCGGCGGAGTGCAAGGCCGTGCAGCATGTATTCGGTTCGCGCACGCCCTGCAGCTCCACCAAGGGTGCGACCGGTCACACCCTGGGAGCGGCCGGCGGCATGGAGGCGGTGATCTGCGCACTAGCGCTGCAACACGGCCTGCTGCCTGCCGGTTTGAATACCCGCCTGCGCGACCCGGCGCTGGATCTCGATTACCTGCTGGTGAACCGCGAGCATCCGGTGAAGCATGTGCTGAGCAATTCCTTCGGTTTTGGCGGCACCAATTGCAGCCTGATTTTTTCCCGGGCTGATTAGGTTATGCACACGCTTACTGCATACATAGAGGGCGTCGGCTTGCTGGGCCCCGGTTTCAATAACTGGCCGGACAGCCAGGCTGTCATTTGCGGGCGGCAAGCTTATCAACCCGCCAAGACCATGTTGCCGCTGCCCGCCTTGCTGCCGGCGGCGGAACGCCGGCGCAGCGGCGCGATAGTCCGGCTGACCCTGGCGACCGGCTTGGAAGCCATCACGGCAGCAGGGCTCGATGCAGCCACTCTGCCCATGGTGTTTTCCGCTTCCGGCGGCGATGGCGAAAACTGTCATGCCATCTGTGAAATGCTCGCTTCGGATGACCGGCAGATTTCCCCGACTCGTTTTCATAATTCCGTGCATAACGCCGCCGCCGGCTACTGGAGCATTGCCACCGGCGCGATGTCCCCATCAACAGTGCTCGGGGCATTGGACGCGTGTTTTGGCGC
>JAYUYQ010000230.1:0-4283 GCA_043752435.1 Betaproteobacteria bacterium | reverse complement strand
GAATCACGGTTTCAGCCAGCGCGACCACACCGTCGTGCGGCTGCGGCAGATCGGGGGCGATCAACCGCCCCAGACCATGACCACGCGTGCCGGCGATGATGCCGATTTCAACATCGCCGGTCGGCTCCGGCCGCGGTGAACTCAGCCATTCGGCAATGCAGCGCCCGAGCAGCGCGTTGCCGCCCGGAAGCCGCGCAAGGCGCTGCGCGGCAAAGCTGCCGGTGTATGGCGTGCCGAGCAATACCAAACGGCCGCAGTGCAGTTGAGGATTCATCTCAAGCATTTTCAATGCCACCAGTCCGCCCATGCTGTGGGCAACAATATGCACACGCGGCGCAGCGAGGCTTGCGCAATACCGCGCGAAGCGTTTGGCGTTTTCATCCAACGTGAGCCGCATCGCGGGATAAGCATAAGTGCGCGCAGCAAAACCATCCCGCGCGATGCGCCGCGCCAGCAAACCCATGATCAGGCTGGGCACCCACAAGCCGTGGATGATGATGACTGGTTCGGTAGTGATTACTGGCGACATTCAGTGCGGCATGCTGGGAAAATTTATAAATACTTGATTTTATTAATGTTTTTTCGAGCGCTTTTATCACACCTTACACAGTGCCGTCGCCGAAAATGGTGACACCGTCTGCGCCCAGATGATCGGCGTCACCCCAGCGCCCCGCGCTCCAGCGACCAGCATCACACTCAAACCAGTTGAGGCTGGCATTAACCAGCGGCACCGGGCGCAACACCTCAACCGCGAGCCCGCTTGCCGCGCGATAAGCGGCGTCGAGCACCAGGCCGTGGGTCACGATGGCGATGGTTTGACCCGCATGACGTGCAGCAAGTTCTTCCAGCACCGCACGGCAACGCGCAAAAAATCCCACCGGGCTTTCGCCGCCGGGCACCACATAGTGCGGATCGCGCGACATGAAGCGCGTGTAGATTTCCGCATCGTGCTGTTCCATCTCGGCGCGGGTCAGCCCTTCGAACAAACCGAAATGACGTTCGCGCAGCCGCGCATCATCGATGATGGTGTGGCCGGTGACATCGGCAATGCGTTGTGCCGTCAGCCGCGCGCGCGGCAGATCGCTGGAATAGAGCGCCGCAAACGCCACTCCCCGCAGCCGCTCGCCGAGCCGGCACGCCTGCCACACGCCGCGTTCGGTCAGCGGACTGTCGAGCTGGCCCTGCATGCGACGCTCGGTGTTCCACAGCGTTTCGCCGTGGCGGATGAGGATCAGTTTTGCCATTAGACGGTGAAGCGTAATTGGTGATGGGTAACTGGTAACTGGTAACTGGTAACTGGTGATTGGTGATTGGTGATAAGTGGTGAATGATGAATTCAAATCGGAGATAAGGCAGGCAAAGGTCCCGCCTATTTCTCATCACCCATCACCCATTACTCCGCACTTGATTCTACCGTTTATACTTTACGGAACCATTTATTAAAAAACCGAAACCATCGTTATGACTAGCGGCGCAAAATTCTCAATACACACTCGATCAACCTCCTGTAAGCGTGTGCGCTCAGTCGCTGCGCTCCCAACGCGCTCGCTCATCACTTTTAAGTAGACCGGAAATGCCTATTGCCGACCTGCTCCAGCCCCATATCCTGATTCTCGCGCCGCTGATCGTGTTCGCGGCTTATGTGGTGATGGGTATTTCCGGCTTTGGCTCAACGCTGATCGCGGTGCCGCTGCTGGCGCATCTGTTCCCGCTGCAGTTCGTGGTGCCGTTTTTCGTACTACTGGATTGCGTCGGCGCTTTCAGCATGGGCATTCGCCTGCGCGCCGACGTGATGCGCCGTGAAATCGCCCTGCTGCTGCCGTTCATGGCTCTCGGCATACTCGGCGGAGTTTACCTGCTGGTGCGCGTCAACCCGGAATTGCTGCTGGGCGGCCTCGGCGTGTTCGTGGTGCTTTTCGGCGTGTCGTATGTGGTTAAAAGTGGCAAGGGCATTTCGGTGCCGCACTGGTGCGGTGCGCCGATCGGCTTCTTTGGCGGCGCCACCTCGGCGGTGTTCGGCATCGGCGGCCCGATTTATGTGTTTTTTCTCACCGGGCGCCAGGCCACGTCGACGCAGATCCGCGCCACCATACCGATGATTTTCATGTTCACCACAGTGGCACGTATCGCACTGTTTATCGCGGCCGGGCTGTATTCACCAGCAGCACTGGTCGCGGCATTGGCGCTGCTGCCGTTAATGGCGCTGGGCGTTTGGGCCGGTCATCACCTGCACCTGAACCTGTCGCAGGAAACGGTGATCCGCGTGATGGGCGCACTGCTGGTGCTGAGTGGGATATCGCTGATCGCGCGCGCACTCGCCTGAACCGGTGCCCAAAATCAAACGGGGCCTGAGCCCCGTTTGATTTTGCCCGGCTATAAGGCGCAGATTACACGCCGTGTTTTTTGAACCACTCGGTGGCGCGTTTCCAGCCGTCATCCGCCTGTGCCTTGCGATAACTCGTGCGGTAATCGGCATGGAAGGCATGCGGCGTGTCGGGATAGAGATGGATCATTGATGGTTTGCCTTTTTCTTTCAGCGCGGCATTCATTTTGTCGACAGTGTCGTTGGGAATTCCGGCGTCGGCGCCGCCGTAGAGACCCAGCACGGGGGCGTTGATCTGATCCACCAGATCCAGCGGATGTTTCGGCGTCATGTCGCTGGTGTCACCGACCAGGCGACCGTACCAGGCCACACCCGCTTTCACGTTTTTGTTGTGTGCGGTATACAGCCAGGTAATGCGCCCGCCCCAGCAGAAACCGGTAATACCAAGGCGCTTGCCGTCGCCGCCGTTTTTAGCGGCCCAGGCCAGCGCTGCGTCGAGGTCGCTCATCACCTGCGCGTCCGCCACCTTGCTCACCACCACCGCGAAAATTTCCTTGTTGTCCTTCAGTTTCGATACGTCGCCCTGGCGGTAGTACATTTCCGGTGCAATCGCCAGGTAACCGGCCTTGGCGAAACGCCGGCAGACATCCTTGATGTGTTCATGCACCCCGAAAATTTCCTGCACGACGAGGATGGTGGCCAGGCTTTTGCCGGCAGCGGGCATCGCGCGATAGGCGGGAATGTCGCCGTTGCCGGTGGTGATCTGCACTTCGCCGGCGGTCAGGCCGGTGGTGTCGGTGGTAATCATGGTTTGGGCTGACACCGGCTGCACGGCCAGCGCGAATCCGGCGGCCAGCGAGCCGGCGACAAATTCGCGGCGTGACACCGTGGTACGGTTGGTAACCAGGGCCAGCAAATCTTCACGCAGCATGTCGTTCATGGTTATCTCCTTAAATGGAATACAGGCGAGGCGGAACAGTAGGCCAAAGCGTGTGACCTGACAAGACTCAGCGGGCAGCCGTACGCTATTCCCGCGGCCGATCTGCTCTTGTCCATGACACCCAGGACGCAGCCGGAATCCAGCGTCAAATCTTGTTGACTAGCGGACGGTAGCTGTCGGGGGCGCCAGGTGGAATCGGTGGATTGCGTTTAAGGCCTTCCTGGAATTCGTGAATCATGTGCCGCAACGGCGTGCGCGCCCAGCTCGCCACGCTGTTGACGTCGGTTTCCTCTTTCGGATCCTGGGTCAGGTTGAACAACAGCGGCGATTCAAGATGATTGGCGCCGGCATTGGGTTCGGGCTCCCATACCAAGTGCAGTTTCCAGTCGCGCCATTTGGCGGCGCGCAGTTCGGTCTTGATGTAAAACACCAGGCCTTCGCGCGCCGATTTCGCAGTTTTGCCGGTAAAAAAATCAAGCTGGTTGACGCCGTCGATCGGGCGGTCGGCGGGCAACGCTGCCCCGGTGATGTGCGCCAGCGTGGTGTAGAGATCGGTGACCTGCACGATTTCATTCGACACACCGCCCGCCGCAATGCGTCCCGGCCAGCGCAGCATGCAGGGCGCGCGCAAACCGCCCTCCATGGCAGTGTGATAGGTGCCCTGCCACATGCCGGCCGAACCGCGCCACGGCCGGCGGAATTCCGGACCATTATCGCTGGCGAAAATGAACAGCGTGTTGTCCGCAATGCCGAGTTGCGCCACGGTATCGACCAGCTGGCCGACGCGGTGATCCATTTCCACCATCGCATCGGCAAAATCGCCGGCACTGGTTTTGCCGGCAAAATCCCGATGCGGAATCGTCGGATAGTGCAATTGCGTCAACGGCACATAGGAAAAAAACGGTTGGCCGGCCTTGCACTGGCGAATGATGAATTCCTGCGCACGGGCGATGAGGTCGCCGTCGATGCGGCGGCGCATGTCGAGGTCGTAGAGCGCCACTTCACGTGGAGTTTCACCGG
>JAYUYQ010000229.1:0-4310 GCA_043752435.1 Betaproteobacteria bacterium | reverse complement strand
TGCCGTCGGGCCGAAAGCGCGAATCGTAGAACAGAATTTCGCGATACTTCGGACCGCGCGGCACCTTGTTGAAGCGTGTCGGACAGAGTTGGTTGGTATCGATGTTCGCTTCGTGCATGGGCACGGCGATGGCGGTCAGGGTGGTGAATGGCTGCATGATTATAACCTGTTGATTTTATTACATTTTTAGGTTTAAGTTTATTTAATTATGTCTCGAACATCGGTTAGATGGCCCTTGATCGCCGCTGCAGCAGCCATCGCCGGACTGAGCAGATGCGTGCGCCCGCCCGGACCCTGGCGGTTGCGGAAATTGCGGTTTGAGGTGGAGGCACAGCGCTCTCCGGGCTGCAGGTAATCTCCGTTGATGGCGGTGCACATCGAGCAACCGGGATCGCGCCATTCAAAACCGGCCTTGATGAATACCTTGTCCAGACCTTCGGCCTCGGCCTGGCGCATCACGCTCATTGAACCCGGTACCACCCAGGTCGGCACCACGGCGCGGCCGTGTTTCGCGACTTCAGCCGCAGCGCGCAGATCTTCGATGCGGCCGTTGGTGCAGGAACCGATGAATACGCGGTCCAGCTTGATGTCCTGCAGGCTCATGCCCGGGCGCAACGCCATGTATTCCAGCGCGGTTTCGTATTCGGAACGCTGCTGCAGATCCTTGATGCCGGCGGGATCAGGCACCACGCCAGTCACCGGCAATGCCTGTGCCGGGCTGACACCCCAGGTCACCGTCGGCGTAATGCTGGCTGCGTCGAGCGTCACTTCCTTGTCGAAGGTAGCGCCGGCATCCGTGGTCAGCGTACGCCAGCCGTCGAGAGCCAGCTGCCACGCTTTGCCCTTGGGCGCGTACTGCCGGCCTTCGACATACGCATAAGTCTTGTCATCGGGCGCAATCAGGCCGACCCGGCCACCGGCCTCAATCGACATATTGCAGATGGTCATGCGGCCTTCCATTGACAGCGCAGCAATGGTCGAGCCAGCGTATTCCATCGCGTAACCGGTGGCGCCATCGACGCCAATTTTGGCGATCAGCGCAAGAATCACGTCCTTGGCCGACACGCCGAAGCCCAGCGTGCCGTCGATGGTGATGCGCATCGCCTTGGGTTTGCGTTGCCACAGCGCCTGCGTCGCCATCACATGCGCGAACTCGGAGGCGCCGACGCCGTAGGCCAGACAACCGAAAGCGCCGTGGGTGGATGTGTGCGAATCATTGCCGATCACAAACAACCCCGGCTGGATGATGCCCTGCTCCGGAGGCACGATGTGCATGATGCCCTGGTATTCATGGTCCATGCCGAACAGCGTCACACCGTATTTTTTCGCCATGTCCTGCATGTCGATCACCATGTTGCGAATGCCGGCATCCGGGATTCCGTCGGTGCCCTTGGCGCGGCCGGTGGTCGGTACGTAATGATCAGTGAACGCGAAAATCTGCTGCGGATGCAGCACCTTGCGACCGGATTTTTCCAGCGCAGTGAAGGCGTGCAGCGTGTTCTCCTGCGCCAGCGCGACATCCACGTACATCAGCGACTCGCCTTCATCAGTCAGGATGTGGTGCGAATTCCAGAGTTTTTCAAAAATCGATTGCGCTGTGTTGCCAGACATGAAGCGGTGTTCCTTGTATTAGCTTCGCAAAAAGCTATTTGATCAAATCGCGCACGTCAATGAAATGCCCTTTGAGCGCGGCAGCTGCGGCCATCGCCGGACTGACCAGATGCGTGCGCCCTCCCGGACCCTGCCGATTGCGGAAATTGCGGTTGGAGGTCGAAGCACAACGCTCGTCGGGTTTGAGCTGGTCACCATTGATGGCCGTACACATCGAACAGCCGGGATCGCGCCATTCAAAACCGGCATCCAGCAGGATGCGATCCAGCCCTTCTTTTTCCGCCTGCGCTTTCACCACCTTGGAGCCGGGCACCACCCACGCCGGCACCACGGCACGGCCCAGTTTAGCCACTTCCGCTGCGGCACGGATGTCTTCGATGCGGCTGTTGGTGCAGGAGCCGATGAACACACGGTCGATCCTGATGTCGGTCAGCGCCATGCCCGCGGTAAGGCCCATGTACTCCTGCGCCATGGTCCAGTCGCTGCGGCGGCGTTCGTCGGGAGCATTTTTCGGATCGGGCACCTTGCCGCCAACCGCGCCGGCCATTTCCGGATTCACGCCCCAGGTCACCATCGGCTCGATCTGTGCAGCATCCAGCGACACCTCGCGATCAAATTTAGCATCGGCGTCACTGGGCAGCACTTTCCACCGCGCCATTGCCGCATCCCATTCCGCGCCTTCTTTCGGCGCAAACGGCCGGCCTGCCATGTAGGCAAAGGTCGTGTCGTCGGGGGCGATCATGCCGCAGCGCGCGCCCGCCTCGATCGACATATTGCACACGGTCATGCGACCTTCCATGCTCATGCTGCGAAACGCCGCACCGGCATATTCAATGGCATGGCCGACGCCGCCCTCGGCGCCGATTTTGGCGATGACCGCGAGGATGATGTCCTTGGGCGCCACGCCGAAACCGAGCCTGCCGTCGACGGTGATGCGCAGGGTTTTCGGTTTGCGCTGCCAGGTTGCCTGTGTCGCCATCACATGCGTCATGTCGGAGGCGCCGATGCCGAAAGCGATGCAGCCGAAGGCGCCGTGGGTGGAGGTGTGGGAATCAGCACCGCAGATCAGCAGCCCGGGTTGGGTAATGCCCTGTTCCGGCGGCACGATGTGCAGGATGCCCTGGCGCGGATCATCAAAACCGAAGAGTTGGATGCCGTGTTTCTCTGCGTTGTTCTGCTGCCCGATCACCATGTTGCGGATTTCATCGACGGCAATGCCGGCAACACCCTTCTCGCGGCCTGTGGTCGGCACATAATGGTCGGTAAAGGCAAACACCTGCAGCGGGCGCGCCACTGTCTGCTTGTTGCGCGCCAGTGCGGCGAAAGCGTGGCTGGAACCTTCGTGGATCAGCGCACGATCGACGTAGAGCAGGATTTCACCCTCCTCTTCGGCCACCACGTGGCTGTTCCAGATTTTTTCGAACATGGTTTGGGCGGTCATCGCGACGCTCCTTGACTTTTATTTAACCATACCGAGGTCGCTGAGGATCGCACGGTAATTGGCATATTCCGTTTCGAACAGTTTGCGGGTCTGCGCACTGTTCAGGTAATTTTCTTCCCAAGTGTTCTGCTCCAATGCCTGTTTCCAGATCTCGGTAGTCACGGCTTTGGCCAGTATGCCGTCCCAGTACGCAATCTGCGCCGGCGTCAAACCCTGTGCACCAATCACGCCGCGCCAGGTGTCCATCACCGCCTTGTAACCCTGCTCGCTCCAGGTCGGCGTATTGGCATAGGGCCCACCGATGCGCTTGGGCGCAAGGATGCCGATGACGCGAATCTTGTCGGCCTGCACCATGCGCACCACTGACGACGGTGTGCCGGTATGGGCATCGATGTGTCCGCCCAGCAAAGCCGTCACCGCATCGCCGCCTGAGCCCAGCACCACCGCCTTCAATTTGCGCGCATCCACACCCGCCGCCCTGGCCACCAGCGCGAATGACAGGTGATTGACGCTACCCAGTGTGGTCGGCGTCGACACCGCCAATGACGCCGGATCTTTGCGCAGGCGGTCGATAAAATCCTGACCGGTACGCAGAGGTGAATCGGCGCGCACCGCCACCACGGTGTATTCGCTGAACAGGTTGGCGAGCGGCGTGACGTCGCGGTATTTGACTGAACCGCGGCCGTTGATATCGTTGGCGATGAGGTTCGGCGAGTTGATCGCAATATAATGCGCGTCGCCCGCATGCTGATTGAGGTAAACCAGTGACACCACGCCGCCGCCACCGGGCTTGTTGACCACGGTCACCGGCACCGACACCAGACCGCCATCCTGCAAAATTTTCTGCAGCAGGCGGGCCGAACGGTCGATGCCGCCGCCGGGTGTGGTCGGCACCACGATCTCGATTGGTTTGTCCGGCCGCCAGGCCTGGGCAGCCGCGGGCAGCACCCAGACCATCGCGACGATCAGCAGTGCCTGCAACCCTTGGTTTCCGTGCATGGCCCCTTGCTCCTTCGGCAATCCGGCCGCTTACCAGCCTGCGATCAGATCAGCGCCGGGTTTGACTTCGCCGCGTTCCACGCGATGCACCAGGTCATTCATTTTCGCGTGCAGCGGCGCCGACACGCCAATGAAAGCACCGCGCTCCGCAACATAGCCGTTGATGAAATCGGTTTCAGTGCGCCGGCCCTTGAACATATCCTGCGCCATTGACGGGCGCTGGTCATCGGAGCGTTTTTTCGAGCCTTCACGCAGGATT
>JAYUYQ010000228.1:0-4311 GCA_043752435.1 Betaproteobacteria bacterium | reverse complement strand
ACCGGCAGTGGCGGATCCTGCGGGCGAAGAATTTTGAAGCCCAGGCCAGCAACCCGCTGTTTCTGCCAGAGATGGAAAAAGTCGGAGACCGGCTGTTTGCGGCGAACAAACTGGTCGATCAGGGGGCATGGGCTCAGGCGCGCAATGAATTGCAAATGGCGGAGAAGCTGTTGCAATCCCTGCGGCTGAAACAGCCGGATATCGTGAAGCCCATAGCCAGTAACTTCAGTCACTCCCCGGCAATATCTATTAACTAATTGTTTTTATAGATATTTTTTATCAGTCGGCCAAACGCATGCCCAGCGTAGCAGCCTGCCGCTGCTCGTAGCTTTTGCGCGCAGCGTCGTGCTGCTGGCCGATGATGCCGCCGCGCACTGTGCCCTTGCCAATGGCTTTGTAAAGTACTTTCCAGCTTTCCGGTAATGGGTCGCCATCCGGCGGCGCCAGCCACAGACGAAACAACAAACGCTTCAGCGCCGGATCTTCATGATCGTTGAAGTCCGTGCGCGAATGCAGCGTGACATGGCTGTTGATGATCTGCAGGTCACCGGGTTGCAGCCACATCGAGTGCGCAAAGTCGGCGCGACGTACCAGCGCATCGAAGGCCTCCAGCGCTGCCCAGTGCTGCCTGGACAACTGCGGCACACCTTCTATTTTCTGCGCCGAAGTCACGCGGTTACGGTTCCATTTACTGAAGAGTTTGCCGCCGCACTCATCGAATATCGGGTGTGGATACGACGGCGCTTCGTCCGGCGCCTGCTCGCCCTGCCGGCTGAAATGAATTGGTTGGTGCAGATAATCGGCCAGATCCGGATATTCACGCCGCATCGCGTGATAAGCCGCCACTGAACTGGTGGTGATGCTCATGCCGCCGGAGGCTGCCTTGTTGTAACAGCTCAGCGCAACGACATCAGTGGAATCAGTATGAAAATCCAGCTCGGCATTCGAGTTGTAACCGCGCCCAGTTCCCGTTCGATAGGCATTGCCGGCGTCACGCACAGCAGAAATGTAATGGCTCTGCTTACCCTGCGGCCGGCCAACACCGTGGTGCAGGCCGATGCCCCAGGTCAGGATTTCAAAATCTTTTTCATCCAGACCCTCGCGCGGCAGGCCGCGGATCAGCGCCACACCACGCCCCCGCTGCATTTCAGCAAAGGCCGCGGCAATCACCGGTGCCGCCGAGCCCAGATCAAAATCCTCGCGGCGGTAATCAAACAGTGTTTTGGCAGGATCGAGCGCCTTGGTCAGCGCAGCAACGAGGTCGCAGCGCGCGCGGTCGTCCAGGGTGAACAACCAGTGCGGCCGGTCGGCTTCGAATTCGGCCGCAGTCCATGCGGCAGGCGCGTCTTGCATTGAGAATGTCATGACCAAAACCTCATCTGGCCCAAAGAAATGCCGGGATTTATTTTAATGAATGGATTGCAACGCATTCAGTTGCCTTGTCGACTGCGCGCCCGTTTTGCGGGTGCCGGCTTCCAACCGGAAACAGCCTCGTTAAATGCCTCCAGCGCCCGCGGATGATGCTCACTTAATCGTTCGCGGACGAGCGGTGCGACCGCCAGAATGTGACGTCGCGCAGTTACCGGAACCTGCGCGGCGGCTTCGAGAATCGCCTGCTCATCACTGTCGCCGACAACCGCCAGCAGCACACACCCCTGATCCATATCTTTCCCGGATTTTGACGACCCGGTTGATCGCAAACGTGCGATCAGCAGTTTGTGCAGCGCCATCCGGTGCGGCACCGGGACACGAATGCTGCAGCACCCCTCTCTTGCGATCAAAGCTACGCTCTGCGTCTCCGCGATCAGGTAGCGCAGGAAAGGCAGTCCCGTGGCGTGGGCCTTCAGTTCCGGTACCGGTACAACACCAAAATCCTGCCCTGCAGACGGCACCAGCAGGTCAACATGGAAGCGCGATCTGCCCGCTTGTTTATACGAAGTCGAAGGTTCACTCATCTTGAGCCGCGGCGCCTCAACAAAATCGACCCCCGAACCCCGCAGCATTTCGAGAAAGCTTGCATCTGGCGCCGAATCAAAAGCAAGCGGTTCGCTGCGCGCGATGTCGATGTCCTCGGTGCGGTAAGCCGCCGCATGGACACCAAGGTGGTTGAGTAACGCGCCATACGCATGCGAGCCGATCAATGTGCCACCGGCACTGAATACCCCGTGATTGTGGAGACTCGCCAGCGTCGCATACGTTTTTGGATCAGCAAGGTGATAGCCCTCCCGTCCCAACAGACGCAGTGAAGGCACCAACGTCTTGATCTCGGCAATTTTTTTGAGCATTGCGTCGGCCTGAGCATCAGCCCCCGCGGCGCCCACCGGCGCAGCCAGATAACGTTCGCGCTTTTTGCCTTCAGCGTCGTAATACTGGTGAGAATAAAACGTCGTGCCGCCGGCATTACGCCGCTGTATCACGCTGCCGGCCGTGCCGAGGAATACGCTACTGGCCTGCCGGGCATGGGACTCTATATCGGAATACAGGGCCGACAGGGATTTCTCGTGCCTGGAATACAGAGGGCGGCTCATATGGAGCAGGAGTAAGAGTAAGACTGAGTATCCACTAATTCTTTAATACAGTGGATACTAGTCAAGCGCCATGTATCCGTCAACTCTTAATATCAGTGGATACAAATCGGGAAACAAAGCCCGAAAAACCGCAACCTCGCCGGGTACTACTCCACCAGCGCCATCTGGAAATCGCTCTTGCTCGCCGAGCAGTCGGGGCAGAACCAGTTTTCCGGCACCTCTTCCCAGGGCGTGCCCGGTACGACGCCGTCATGCGGCATGCCCTTGGCTTCGTCATACACAAACGCACACAACATGCATTGCCAGGTGCGGGTGCCGGGCGTGCGTTTGGCGATCTGCGGCGCGGCAGCGGCCTGCGCAATCGCGCGCGGAAAATGCAGCACCAGCACATCGAGACCTTCCGTGCCGGCGATCAGCTCGAATGGCCCTTCCTGCGGCTTGACGAAGGCCACTGACAGCGCTTTGTATTCCTTGCCTTCGTAATGCAGGCTGCCGCGGACGATGATCAGATACTGGCCGTTGCTATGAGCCGGATCTGGAGCGAGCGCATGTGCGTTTGGCGCCACGCTCAACGAGAAACTCGCGAGCCCCTCTTCGTCCCGCAAATCAGTAAAGGTATGCAATGCAGCGTCGGGAGTTGTCGGCTCGAACTTCGGCAACTCGGTGGCCTGCCAGGGTTTGCGGTTCTCCAGAGTCGTCAGCTTAATGCGCTTCTCCGGTTCATCGAGATACTGCGCCCCGGCATCCTTGTGCGCGCGCAGCGTCAGAAAACCCAACTGCTGTTCACCGAAAACAATCGGGCCGTACGGCGTGTGTCGGCGGGAGAAATGCACCGCATTGACCTGCAACTCATGTTTGCCCAGCACGCCGCCGCCGCTGACCACCACCTGGTATTGGTCGTGATCGTGAAAGTGCGGCCGGATCACGCGGCCAGCCGTGCCCTCAACCAGAAAAGCCTGCGGCGAAGCCGGATCGTTCGCATCGGGATCAATGAAGCTGGTGCGCCATGCGGTTCCTGTCGGTATCTGGCGCTCCGTGCGGTTGGCTTTGACGTCGTCGAATGAGGCGATTTGAGGCATGTTGTTCTCCTGCTACGGTCTGCTGGTGATGATGATGATCATTATAGTAGCCGCCACCACAGCCGTGCTGCCTCCAAATCAATATATGGACTGATTTTAAGGGCAGCCTGGTGCTGTGTCAGCGCCGGTTGCGGGTGGTTGTGGGGCAACACCATAATGCGCAAACGCAATGGGGATGGACCATACCTTGCCGGCGCTGCAGACGGTCTGATTAATACAGGACAAATCAGGACAAATGACATGCCCGAATTCACACTTTATAACGCCCCGCAATCGACCTGCAGCCAACGCGTGCGCTTCGTGCTCAATGCCAAGGGCCTGGATTTCACCGAACACAAACTCGACCTGTTCGCCGGCGACCAGTTGAAGCCGGAATACCTGAAGATCAACCCCAACGGCGTGGTGCCGGCACTGCTGCACAACGGGCAGGTGGTGCTCGACTCTGCCGTCATCATCGAATACCTCGACGAGATCAGTGCCGGCCGGGTGTCCTTCACGCCGGAGGATCCGGTGGCGCGGGCGCGCATGCGCTGGATGATGCGCTATATCGACGAAATCCCCACCCCGGCAATCCGGGTGCCGTCGTACAACCTGGCGTTCCTGCCGCATTTCAAGAACATGAGCGAAGAGGCATTCACCGCGCTCGCCAACTCCAAACCCCTGCGCAAGGAATTCCTGCTGAGCATGGGTCGCACCGGTTTTCC
>JAYUYQ010000227.1:0-4313 GCA_043752435.1 Betaproteobacteria bacterium | reverse complement strand
GATCAACGCCCACACCGCGTGCGCCGAATTTCTTTGCGGCGGTGATCAGCACGCGGCCATCTCCGGAACCGAGATCCATCACAAAATCCTGCGCAGTCACGTTGGCCAGCCGCAGCATCTCCTCGACTACCACGTACGGCGTCGGCACAAACGGCACATCAAACTGCCATTGCAACTGCTGTGCCTGGGCGCGCGGCAGGACCAGCAACGCCAGTCCGGTTGCGAATAAAATATATTTTAAAATCAATAACTTACGCATAATCCTATGGCGGCTTGCTTATTGCGGCATCACTTCCCGGATCACCGGCGGCGGCGCGGTGACATGCAGAGGATCCTGGATTTCGATACGCACTGCGCTCCATGCCACGTTTTGGCTACCACCATCCACGCCGCGCATTACGCCCTCGAGCGCCTGGTTGATACGCCGCCCGCTGAACACGACACGACCAAGCTCGGGCAACATCAAAGTGATTTCAACCATGCGTCCTGTCAACGTGGCGCGCTCGACAGGCAGCCTGCGACCGTCAAGCCTGGCCGCGGCTTCCAGCTTCTGGAAATTCTGGCTGAGCGACAACTCCAGCCACTGCTGCCTGCCGCCAATATCCAGCGGCCATGTCCAGCGTCCCGCAACGTGGTCAGGCACTACCCAGTACAACACCTTGCTTTTCTGCGAACGGCCGACCAGTTTGCCCGGCGCATCCATTTCGTATTCGGTATCCGGCAGCCAGTCACCGATGCCGTAGTCATGCGACACGATGCGCGTGCCCGGCGCCAGCGCCAGCAGCTTTTTGCGCGCCATCAGGTTCACTTCGGGCAGCAGGTAAATGGTGATCACCGACGCCGGTGACAGGTCGGTCTCGAACAGGTCGCGGGCATAAAACTTTGCACGGTCAGCGACGCCGGCCTTGCGCGCATTGGCGTTGGCCAGTTTCACCAGCCGCTTGTCGAGGTCGACACCGAACCCGCGTGCGCCGCGTTTTTTTGCCGCGGTGATGACCATGCGGCCGTCGCCGGAACCGAGGTCAATCACATAGTCCCTGTCGGTCACCTTCGCAGTTTCGAGCATGGCATCGACAACGTTCTGCGGCGTCTGCACATACGGGGTATCGCCAAAATCCTGGGCTTTTGCTGTCGCACTAACCGTCACCAGCGCCAGCAGCAAGGCGCCAGCCATAATCTGCATATGAATCTGCCGCATCTGCATCCGCATCAGTTTATTGCCTCCAAACCAACGACGCGGCCTGCGCGCTCGGCGATCCATTCCACTCGCGCCGTCAGGCGACTGCCCGACAACGCGGCCTGGCCGATGATGCGGCTGCCATCGACACTGCCGCTGAATTCATGTTTCACCGGAGCGCCATTCAATTCCGCAATGAATGAAAACGTCAGATCAGCACCGCGCAGTTTTGCGTCAAGGATTTTCACCGCACGGCCGTTGACTTGAACCGAGCCGCTGACCACCTGGTATTTCTGCTCGAACGTGAAGTCGTAAGTCTGCGGTTTTCCGGTTACCGGGAATTGCGAGCGCCAGCTGCCGCCCGCTTTCGCCGGCACCACCCAGAAATAGACATCGCTGTCGCCACCGGCTCCGGAAAATTTGTCGTTGGCATCCATACGCGCCGACGCATCGGCTTTCCAGTCGCCCATGTCGAAATCATGGGAAACAAGGCGCGTACCCGGCTTCAGCTCCAGCAGTTTCGGCCGCAACTGCAGATTGACACGCGGCAACAGATACATGGTGATGACTGTTGCCTGCGACAGATCGGCATCAAACAGGTTGCGCTGATAAAACGCCACCTTGTCGGTGACACCCATTTTGCGCGCATTGGCGTTCGCCTCGTCAATGCGCACCGGATTCAGATCCACGCCAAAACCGCGCGCGCCGAATTTTTTTGCGGCGGTGACAACGATGCGGCCATCACCCGAGCCAAGGTCGATCAGGTAATCCTGAGCCGTGACCTTGGCCATATTCAGCATGCGGTCGACCACTGCCTGTGGTGTCGGCACGTAAGGCACACTGGGCTGGTCGCCCGCCGCGTGCGCGCCCGATGCCATTAATCCGGCGCAAGCCAGTGCCGGCAGCATTTTATTAAGCATCGTCAACAGTCGCTGCATGATCACCTCCATGGCACACTGCCAAGCCTGTGCATCAATTGGATTTGGAACCATCACCACGCGCGGCTCACTATTGCATTTCAAGTCACCTGGATGAGACTGCGCCTGTGGTAGATTGGCGGCGAATTATAACCGACCATTTTTGCTTTCCACTCTGACTTTTTACCCTTACTTTCTACCCTGCTTTTCCACCTCATTTCATGCCCGCTGTTATCCTTTTCACCCTGATCTTCATTTCCGGCGGCGCGATCCTGGCGCTCGAACTGCTGGCCTCACGCATCATGACGCCCTATTTCGGCGTCAGTCTCTACATCTGGACCGGAATCCTGTCGATCACGCTGGTGTCACTGGCGCTCGGTTACTGGTGGGGCGGCCGCCTCGCCGGCAACGCCGGGGCCGCACCGGCACGACGCCTGGGCCTGCTGTTCGCGATCATGCCGGCGCTCGCCGGGCTGGCGATCATCGCTGCCTGCGCGATTTATCCGTTTGCCTTTCACCCGCTGGCACGCTGGAGCCTGAGCGGCGGCGCCTTCGCCGCGTGCATGATCCTGCTGTTCCTGCCGCTGGTCGCGACTTCAGCGATGAATCCGCTGCTGGTGGCCCTGCTACTGCAGCAACAGAAAAAACACAAAGGTGACGCCGGCTCGGGCCTGGTGTTTTTTGTCAGTACGCTGGGCTCGGTCGCCGGCGTGATCATCACCGCCTTCGGTTTGATCCCCTACATCAGTAATTACACCGCGACATTGATGGTCGCGCTGTTGCTGGGCGTGTTGTCGCTGGTAGCGGCTGCGTCAAAGCTCGTGATGGCCGGTCGAGGCGCCGTCACCGCCTGCGGCATCGCCGCCCTGCTCGGCGCCGCGCTGCTGGCGTGGCAAGGCGACCGTTACACCGGGCGTATGGGTCCGGTCGCCTTCAGCGGCGCACAGTGGCAGGTCGAGGGCAGCCACAGCTCTCTGTTCGGTACCGTGAAAATCCTGCGCAGCGGCGCTGACGCCGACGGTAAATTCCTGCGCTTGTATTTTCATGACGGCCTGATCCAGAACAGCGTCGATTCCCACCAGCGCTCGATCTCGTTCTACACTTGGGCGCTTGAGGCGCTGGCGCACGCCTATAGTCCGCAAATGCAGGAGGTATTGATGCTCGGCCTGGGTGCGGGCATCGTGCCGTCACGGCTTGCGCGCAACGGCACGCAGGTGGCCGTTGTCGAAATTGACCCGGCGTCGCTGGCGGTGGCGCAGCGGTATTTCGGATTTGATACGAAACGCGTCACCACGCACCAGGCCGATGCGCGGACGTTTGTTGGTGATTGCGCGCCGCGCCACGACGTGGTGCTAGTTGACCTGTTTCACGGCGACGGCACGCCCGATTACCTGATCACGCGCGAGTTTTTCCGCGACCTGAAACGCTGCCTGAAACCCGGCGGTGTGGCGATTTTCAACACCTTCGCCAACCTTGACGAGACGCGCAGTTATTCCCATCTGCTGGCGACCCTGCAAAGCGAACTGCCGCATGTCGCGCTGTACCGCCCCGACTGGCCCGGCGCGCGGCAGATTAACAGTTTCCTGGTGGCATCACCCACACCACTGCCGGCACCGCAGCGCGTGACCATCAGCGACGTGCCGGAGCGCCATGAGGCCACGCTGTGGGACATGCTGGCGAAGCCCCAGGGCGTTGGCACAATGGCCGCATCCGGAAAAATCATCCACGACACGTGGAATGCCGCGGCGCTGGACATGGCCGCGAGTCAGGCCGCATTCCGGCAGGGGGTGCTGGACGCCGCCCCGCCGGCACTGCTGATGAACTGAAATAGCCGGTGATTGGTGATTGGTTAGGAATTCCGGTTCTTCCGCAGTTCAGGAACCTTTGCTCGCACTCCAGCGCACGGCCCTGCCATCCCCGAAATTCGCGGTGCCTTCCATTCGATTGCCGTTGACCCGGCCGGAGAACTGGCCGCGATTGGCGCCCTGCACCAACGCAAAATTGATTTCTGTACCTTTCATCTTTGGTTCGATCAAGCCGGCCTGTCGCCCCTGGGTCTCGACCGTACCCTCAAGGTTCTGGTAACGCTGCTTCAGCATCAGGCTGTATTCGCCGCCACCGTCGAGTTGCATGCGCCATGCACCTTCAACCCTTGCTGGCACGATCCACAGATACAAGGTGGCATGCGGCACGCCGGAAATGAATTCCTTCTCCGGCAC
>JAYUYQ010000226.1:0-4319 GCA_043752435.1 Betaproteobacteria bacterium | reverse complement strand
TCGCGCGAGCGGTTCAGCACCCGCACTGCCTCGCGCAATTCAGCCTCGCCCTGTTCCAGGTTGGCCCGCGCCACATGGACACTGGCAGCGGCCTGCTGCATCTGCGCGGTCACGTCATTGCTTTCGAGGCGCGCGAGGATTTCCCCGGCTTTCACCTGGCTGCCTTCGCGCACATTCAGCCATTCCAGCCTCCCGGTCGCCTTGGACGCCACCGCCGCTTTGCGTTGCGCCACCACGTAACCCGTGGCATTGAGCAGGGTGTAAGCCTGCGACGGATAAGCCTGCGATATCGTGGTCAGCTCCACGGTGACCGGCGCATTGCGGGCAAATATCCAGAATGCAGCGCCGGCTACCAGCAGCGCCGCCAGCCACCACCACCTCTTCAGATGCCGACGCGGCGCAGCGCGCACCGCATCGCGATCGATGCGCAACCGGGACAAGTCTTCGTTAGCCAAAATGTTCTAAAATCAGGTTAGTTAATGAGTCTGCTTTATCAAGCAACTTCGAGCAACTTTAAGCAAGCTATTGTATCCGGAGACCCCGATGACCGCCGCGATTCCCACCACCAAAGCCGCTTTCCAGTGGGACGACCCGCTGCTGCTCGAAGACCTGCTGAGCAACGAGGAACGCATGGTGCGCGACGCCGCACGCGCCTACTGCCAGGACAAACTGATGCCGCGAGTGGTAGAGGCCAACCGCCACGAAAAGTTCCACCGCGAAATCATGAATGAGATGGGCGAACTCGGCTTTCTCGGGCCGACCATTGAGGGTTACGGCTGCGCCGGCGTCAACCACGTCTGTTACGGTCTGATCGCCCGTGAAGTCGAACGTGTCGATAGCGGTTACCGCTCGGCGCTGTCGGTGCAGTCCAGCCTGGTGATGTATCCGATTTCCGCCTTCGGCAGCGAAGCACAGAAACAGAAATACCTGCCCAAAATGGCCAGCGGCGAGTGGATCGGCTGCTTCGGCCTGACCGAACCCAATGCCGGCTCCGATCCCGCCGGCATGCTCACCCGCGGCAAGAAAGCCGACGGCGGTTATCTGTTGAGCGGCGCAAAAATGTGGATCACCAACGCCCCGCTCGCCGACGTGCTGCTGGTGTGGGCCAAGGATGATGGTGGCGTGATCCGCGGCTTCATCCTGGAAAAAGGCATGAAGGGTCTTTCCACACCAAAAATTGAGGGCAAGTTCAGCCTGCGCTCCTCGGTCACCGGCGAGATTGTCATGGACAACGTGTTCGTGCCGGAAGAAAACGTGCTGCCCGACGTGTCAGGACTAAAGGGCCCGTTTTCCTGCCTGAACAAGGCGCGGTTCGGCATTGCCTGGGGCGCACTGGGCGCGGCGGAATTCTGCTGGCACGCCGCGCGCAGTTACACGCTGGAACGCAAACAGTTCGGCCGGCCGCTGGCCGCCAATCAGCTGGTGCAGTTGAAACTGGTCAACATGCAAACCGAGATTACGCTGGGACTCCATGCCGCGCTGCGGCTGGGTCGGTTGCTTGATGAGGGCCGTGCCGCCCCGGAAATGATTTCACTGCTGAAACGTAATTCCTGCGGCAAGTCGCTTGACATCGCCCGCGTCGCCCGCGACATGCACGGCGGCAATGGCATCGCCGACGAATTCCATGTCATTCGTCACATGATGAACCTCGAGGCCGTCAACACCTACGAGGGCACGCACGACATCCATGCTTTGATCCTCGGCCGCGCGCTGACCGGCATCCCAGCGTTCGACTAAGAATCACCTGACAGATTGGTATGAACATCCAGTTGCGCCTGGCGGCATTACTGATCTGCTCCGCATGCGTCATGGCGGCACGCGCTGAACCCATCCCCGCCGGCAGCAGCCAGCGCAGTGTCACCATCGGCGACGAAGTCATCGAGCTTCACACCTACAAGCCGCCGCAATACAACGGCGGCCCGGTGCTTCTGGTGTTGCACGGCCTCGGCACCAATGCCCCCGGCTACCGCGATTACGCGATACCGCTGGCCAATGCGCGGGTTTTTTTGGTCGTAGCACCACTGTTCGACCGCAAACGGTTTCCGGTGTGGCGTTACCAGACCGGCGGCATCGTGCGCAACCAGCGTATCGAAGGCGAATTCGCAGTCGAGCCCGAAGCGCAATGGATGGGCCGCACCTTCCTCGCCATCATCAATTCAGTGCGGGCAGATGAAGGTCGGCCCGACCTCGCCTACTCGCTGATCGGCCATTCGGCCGGCGGTCAGACGCTGTCGCGTTTTGCCGCTTTTGTGCCGCATGCCGCGAAACGCATCATCATCGCCAACCCATCGACTTGGGTATGGCCATCACGCGAAGAGCGTTTTCCCTTCGGTTTGGGCGGATTGCCGGCGAAAATGGCCGATGACGCCGCTCTGCGCCATTACCTCGCGCAACCGTTAACCCTGCTGCTCGGCACGGCCGACAACCAGCGCGACAGCGACCTCAACGTCAGTGAAGGCGCCGAACGACAGGGGGGCAATCGCCTGGAACGCGGGCGCAACGCACACCGTGCCGCGCAGCAACTGGCGCGCGACCGCGGTTGGGCCTTCAACTGGCGGCTGATCGAAGTGCCGGATGTCGGGCACAGCGCGCGGCGCATGTTCGGCAGCGCAGAAGCACTGACGGCTCTGCCCGCGGACTGAATCGCGCTATTTCGGCAGGTGTTTATGCAGCTCCACCGGCTTGCTCTTCGCACGCATGCGCAGGTTGAGCATTTCCACCGCCACCGAAAACGCCATCGCGAAGTAGATGTAGCCCTTCGGGATGTGGAACCCCCAGCCCTCGGCGATCAGCGCCACGCCGACCAGGGTCAGGAACGACAGCGCCAGCATCTTGATGGTCGGATGGTTATCGACGAATTTGCCGATCGGGCCTGCGGCGAACAGCATCACGCCCACCGCCAGCACAATCGCGATCACCATGATCGACAATTCATCGACCATACCCACCGCGGTGATTACCGAATCCAGCGAAAACACGATGTCGATCACCGCAATCTGCGCAATCACCGCACCGAAAGTGGCCGTTGCCGCAACAACGGTGCCGGTACCCGCCTCATGCTCGATTTCCAGAGAATTGTGGATTTCATGCACGCTTTTCCATAACAGGAACAGGCCGCCGCCGATCAGGATCAGGTCGCGCCCGGAAATTTCCTTGCCCATGACGGAAAACCACGGCGCAGTCAGCGTCATCAGCCAGGACAGCGTGAACAGCAGCCCGATGCGTGTCAGCATCGCAAAGATCAGGCCGACGTTGCGTGCTTTTGCGCGCTGATGTTCAGGCAGCCGGCCGCACAATATGGAAATGAAAATGATGTTGTCGACACCGAGCACAATTTCCAGCGCTGCCAGCGTCGCCAGTGCCAGCCAGGCCTGCGGATCCGCAATCCATTCCATATACGCCCCAATTTCTCAATGAAAACAATAATTTAATAAACCATCCCGCACATTCTGCAATGGTTCTGCAATGCTCGTTACCGAAGCGGAAAGACCGCCCAGAATGCGAGACGGCGCCAATGTGCAAAGCGACAAACTGCTACAGTCAATATCCGACTTCATACACCCGGATCAGGTTCATATGCAAACCCCCGCCGTACATAATGTTCGAGAATCCGCACCGGTAGCTGCCGCACCCCCCGCCCTGTCGATATCGCAGCAGATTGCCGCATTCGCCGCTGCTCTGACGCCGGAGATGATTCCGCAAGCCGTGCGCGAAAACGCCAAGCTGCATGTACTCGATGTCGTCGGCACCGCGCTTGCCGCAACCCGCTTTGATTTTGCGCAACACGCACTGGCCGGCATCCTCAACATTGCTGAAGACGGCAACAACAGCGTCATCGGCATGAACGTCACACTGCCCATGCGCGACGCGGTGCTGATGAACGGCATCCTCGCCCACGGCCTCGATTACGACGATACCCATCCCGGCGCCATCGTGCATCCGAGCTCCAGCGCCTTTCCCTGCGCGCTGGGCCTCGCCGAAAAACGCGACGCTTCCGGCGCCGACTTGCTGCTGGCGTATATCCTCGGTGTCGAAATCGCCACGCGGCTCGGTGTTGCCGCCGCCGGCACCATGCATACCAACGGTTTCCACACCACCGGCATTGCCGGCCATTTCGGCTGCGCGGTGGCGGCCGGGAAATTGTTCAATCTCAGTCCGCAACGCCTGCAGTACGCACAGGGTTTTGCCGGCAGCACGGCATCTGCCATTTCCGAACACCGCGCCGACGGCGCCTGGAACAAACGCCTGCACCCGGCCTGGGCGGGCGTCGGCGGCATCACCGCTGCGGCACTGGCCAGCGGCGGCTTTATCGGCACCCG
>JAYUYQ010000225.1:0-4322 GCA_043752435.1 Betaproteobacteria bacterium | reverse complement strand
AAAAGTCAGGTTTTCCCGGGCGATGCGCACGGACAGGCCGACAGTGCGCGCCTGTTCCACCCATTGCTCCATGGCGGCCGGTGTCGGCGGCAGCGGTTCAAAGCGCTTGCCTAACGTCGCCAGTCCTGGTGCGCTGCGGCCGATGAGTTGTTCCAACGCCCGGTTTTTGACTTCAAGGTCGTTGCGCGCGGCGATTTCCTGTGAAGTCACCAGATCGAAGCGGGCCTGCGCTTCATGGGTGTCGGTGATGGTGGCATTGCCGACTTCGAAATTACGCTTGGCTTGTTCGAGTTGCTGGCCGATGGCGGTTTTCTGTGCATGCACGAATGCCACGTTGTCGCTGGCGAGCAGCACGTCGAAATAGGCCTGGGCGACGCGCAGGATCAGGTCCTGGCCGGCGGTGGCCAGCTGAGCATCGGCCAGCGCGACTTGTGTTTTGCCTTGCTCGTAAGCGACAAAATTCTGTAGGCGATAGATCGGCTGGGTGACCGAGATCGAGGCCGAGTTGGAGTTGAATTGTGAACGGCTGCCGGTGAGCGCCGGATCACGGAAACTCAGGTCACGGTCGCTGTGCTGGGTCGATGCCGACAGGGACGCCTGCGGCAGCAGACCAGCACGACCCTGCGGCAATTTTTCCTGCGCGGCTGTCCAGCTGGCGCGTGCCGCGCTGTACACCGGATCGGAATCCACTGCAGAGCGATAGATGTTCAGCAAATCCGCAGCGGCCACAGGCTGGCTGGCCAGCGCCGTGCAGGCAATAAAGATACCGAAAAACCCGACACTGAAAAAATCGCGGCGCATGGCGTTTCGACGTCTAAAAGACGAAACGTTGCAGTTGCAGCGCGTTTTTTAACGGAGTCGTGCAGGTTTCGAACAGGGTGACGGCGTGACAGGCACCGCCCCCGGCACGGGTGAGCAGTCGTGCGTGCATCGCCGGCGCAGCGCCGACGACGGCGAGCAGGCGGCCACCGGGATTCAGGCTTTGCTGGAAACTTTCGGGCAGCACCGGCACTGAGCCGGTCAGCACGATGACGTCGTACGGCCCGTGTTTGTCCCAGCCGCGCGCAGCGTCGCCGGTTTCCAGCGTGACGTTGCTGATGCCGTGCGCGGCAAGACGGGCTGCTGCGGTGCGGGTGAAATCGGCAGCGATATCCACGCTGTAGACGTGGCGGCCGAGGCTGGCCAGCAGCGCGGTCATGTAACCGCTGCCGGTGCCGATCTCGAGTATCGAGTCACCGCGCTGTATGCCGAGTTCCTGCAGCATGCGCGCTTCAAGCTTGGGCGAGAGCATGGTTTCGCCATGGCCGAGAGGAATTTCCATGTCGACAAAGGCCAGCGCGCGGTGTTGTTCCGGCACGAAGTCTTCACGATGCAGGCGCATCAGCAGATCAAGCACCATCGGATCCAGCACATCCCAGGGCCGGATCTGCTGTTCGACCATGTTGAAGCGGATGTGTTCGATATCCATGCGGGGCGCTGAATTGGCAGAAGAGTTCATGGCCGATAACTGCTTGTTGAAAAAGGGGATTTCGAGTCTTGAGCGTTGTTTGAAAAACGCCGCTGCTAGCTTGCAATTATCCCATATTTCCATTAGCTTAAACACCACACGTAGGGGTCCTTGCGGCGCTGTTTTGTTCTGGTTCTTCGTTATACCGCCGCAGGGTGAGACAAACCCTCATAACCTGATACGGGTAATGCCGTCGTAGGGAAGCGTGGCGAAGAGTGCTCTCTGGTTTTTCCTCTACCCCTCGCCGCTCCTCCCCGTCGGTCCTGCACACACGGAGCGAGCCATGAATGCCAATCCCAAATTTCTGAATACCACGGCACAGGTTGATGCCGGCGCAGTCAAACCACTGCCGAATTCGCGCAAGGTTTACATCGAAGGTGCGCAACCCGGCGTGCGCGTGCCGATGCGCGAAATCACCCAGTCGGATACTCCCGCGTCGATGGGCGCGGAGAAAAATCCGGCCCTCCTCGTCTACGACACCTCGGGTCCGTACACCGATCCTGCCGTCAGCATCGATATCCGTTCCGGCCTCGCGCCGCTGCGCCAATCGTGGATCGAGGCGCGCGGTGACACCGAAGCGCTGACCGGGCCGACGTCGCGTTATGGTCGTGAGCGGCTGGAAGATCCGAAGCTCGCCAGCCTGCGTTTCAATCTCGGCCGCCAGCCGCGCCGCGCCAAAGCCGGCATTAATCTCAGTGGCAATGTTACGCAGATGCATTACGCGCGCAAAGGCCTGATCACGCCAGAAATGGAATACATCGCGATCCGCGAGAACCAGCGTCGCGAAGGCTTGAGCGAACTGCTTACGCGCCAGCATCCCGGCGAGCATTTCGGCGCTTCAATTCCGAAAATCATCACCCCCGAGTTCGTGCGCGACGAAGTGGCCCGCGGCCGCGCCATCATTCCTGTCAACATCAACCATCCGGAAATCGAGCCGATGATCATCGGCCGCAATTTCCTGGTGAAGATCAACGCCAACATCGGCAATTCGGCGATTTCCTCCGGCATTCAGGAGGAAGTCGAGAAAATGACCTGGTCGATCCGCTGGGGCGGCGACACGGTGATGGACTTGTCCACCGGCCAGCACATCCACGAAACCCGCGAGTGGATCATCCGCAATTCGCCGGTGCCCATTGGCACGGTGCCGATCTATCAGGCGCTGGAAAAGGTCGACGGCAAGGCCGAGGACCTGACCTGGGAAATCTACCGCGACACGCTGGTCGAACAATGCGAGCAGGGCGTGGATTACTTCACCGTGCATGCCGGCGTGCGCCTGCCCTACATCCCCATGACCGCCAAACGCATGACCGGCATCGTGTCGCGCGGTGGTTCGATCATGGCCAAATGGTGTCTGGCGCACCACAAGGAGAGTTTCCTCTACACCCACTTCGAGGACATCTGCGAACTGCTGAAGCAGTACGATGTCTCATTCTCGCTGGGCGATGGATTGCGCCCGGGTTCAATTTACGACGCCAACGACGAAGCGCAACTGGCTGAATTGAAAACGCTCGGGGAGCTGACCAAGGTGGCGTGGAAACACGACGTGCAGGTAATGATCGAAGGCCCGGGACACGTGCCGATGCACATGATCAAGGAAAACATGGAGCTGCAGCTCAAATACTGCGACGAGGCGCCGTTCTACACGCTGGGACCGCTGACCACCGACATCGCGCCGGGTTACGACCACATCACCTCGGCGATCGGTGCGGCGATGATTGGCTGGTACGGCACGGCGATGCTGTGTTACGTGACGCCGAAGGAGCATCTGGGGCTGCCCGACAAGGAAGACGTCAAGGACGGCATCATGGCCTACAAGATTGCGGCGCATGCCGCCGATCTCGGCAAAGGGCACCCGGGCGCGCAGATCCGCGACAATGCCTTGTCGAAGGCGCGTTTTGAGTTCCGCTGGGACGACCAGTTCAACCTCGGCCTCGATCCGGACAAGGCGCGCGAGTTCCACGATGAAACGCTGCCGCAGCATGGCGCCAAACTCGCGCACTTTTGTTCCATGTGCGGGCCACATTTCTGCTCGATGAAAATCACCCAGGACGTGCGTGAATACGCCGCTGCGCAGGGGGTGGCGGAGAAGGATGCGCTGGAAAAAGGGATGCAGGACAAGGCGCAGGAGTTTGTCGAGCAGGGCGCGGAGATTTACCGCAAGGCCTGAACACCGACGCCGCGCCGGTACACCGGCCGTGCCCGGGGGCGTTGACAGGAAGTAGGCAAATACAGGCACCATACAAGCGCCAGCCACAGTGAGGTGATCATGCTGCAACGTACATTGTTGATTTTGCTGTTGGGCACGACACTAAGCGCGACATTGACTACAACAGTCCGGGCTGCGGAGCCGGTGCCGCCAGCGCGTGCGGCGCTGCCACCCGAACTGCGCTTGTTGCTGGGCGGACTGGTGAGCGAAAACGACGTCAGTCTGCTGTTCGCCCATTTGCGCGCCGCGATGGCTGCGACCGCCGAAGGTCGGCAGCCGCCGCCCTTTCCGGAAGCGCTGGCCAAACGGCTGGAAGCGGCAGGTAGTGAATTGCAACTGCGGGGCTTGCTCGCCGGCATGGTGTTGACACAGTTTGTCGAACGCGCGGTGCGCGATGCCGTGCGTGAACTGGCGCCACCCCCGGCATCGCGCGACGGTTATTGAGCCCTGCCGGCCCCCCGCCGGATGCCCAGCCCGGTTTGCCCCGCAATGTTTCCATGCAATATTTCCGTGCCGTATTTACGTGCAGTATTTCTGCGCAGTATTTCAGTTTTGCACTGAGTAAATCTTGAACAAAAAAATCACGCTGATCGCTGGAGTGGCTGTGGC
>JAYUYQ010000224.1:0-4359 GCA_043752435.1 Betaproteobacteria bacterium | reverse complement strand
CTCGATGCGCGCGGCGCGATCTCCGTCACCGAACGTGCCGCCTACATCGGCCGCGTGCGCACCTTGTCCCGCGCCGTGGCGCAAGCTTATTACGAGTCACGCGAAAAACTCGGGTTCCCGATGGTGCGGGCATCTTGACTACCGCCACGCTGCTGGTCGAACTGCTGACCGAGGAATTGCCACCAAAGTCATTAGGGCGGCTGGCAGAAGCCTTACGCAAGGCGCTGACCGACGACCTGCAGCAGGAGGGGTTTGTCTCGGCCGGCAGCACATCGCGTGCCTACGCCACGCCACGCCGCCTAGCGGTACAGATCACGCAGGTACTCGCGCAATCACCGGACAAGGCGCTGGAAATTCAGGGGCCATCGGTCAAGGTCGGGCTCGACAAGGACGGCAAAGCCACACCGGCACTGGCCGGCTTCGCCAAGAAAAACGGTATTGCGGTCGAAGACCTGGTCCAGATCGAATCGGCCAAAGGCACGGTATTCGCCTGCCGTAAAACAGCCACTGGCAGCGCACTGCAAACAAACCTCGCTGCAAAAGTCGAAGCCGCATTAAAAAAACTGCCTGTCGCCAAAATGATGCGCTGGGGTGACGGCGACGCGGAATTTGTACGCCCTGCACATGGCTTGGTGATGCTGCACGGCGCATCCGTCTTGCCGGGCACCGTGCTCGGCATCGCCTCGGGCAACAAAACAAGCGGCCATCGTTTCATGGGGCAAGCTGAGTTGGTCCTCCCCAACGCTGAGGCTTACGAAAACGTGCTGGCCAAAGACGGCATGGTCATCGCCGATTTCGTCCAACGCCGCGCCATGATCGACGAACTGCTGCAGGGGGAAGCAAAAAAACAGCAGGCGACCATGGGCGAATACCAGAATCTGCTCGATGAAGTCGCGGCACTGGTCGAACATCCCTCGGTTTATGTGGGCGCTTTTGATGCCGATTTCTTAGAAATCCCCACCGAATGTCTGATTCTGACCATGCGCCAGAATCAGAAATACTTCCCGCTGTTCGACAACGCCGGAAAACTCACCAATCGTTTCCTGATCGTCGGCAACATGCAGCTCGCCGATCCGGTGCATATCATTAGCGGCAACCAGCGCGTGATCCGGCCGCGGCTGGAAGATGCGCGGTTTTTCTACAACCAGGACCGCAAAGAGCGGCTGGAAACCCGTGTGCCGCGGCTCGAAAAAGTCGTTTATCACAACAAGCTCGGCACCCAGCTCCAACGCGTCGAACGCGTACAACTGCTGGCCGGGAAAATCGCGCGGCTGCTGAACGCCGATGCGGGACAGGCCGAACGCGCCGCCTGGCTGGCCAAGGCCGATCTGATCACCGGCATGGTCGGTGAATTCCCGGAACTGCAGGGCATCATGGGGCGTTATTACGCACTGCATGATGGCGAACCTGCCGCAGTCGCCGATGCGATCGCGGAGCATTACCAACCTCGTTTTGCTGGCGACCGGCTGCCCGAGAGCAAAGTGTCTTGTGCCGTTGCCTTGGCAGACAAGCTGGAAACTCTTGCTGGCATGTTCGGCATCGGTCAGTTGCCGACCGGCGACCGCGATCCCTTCGCGTTGCGCCGCCATGCGCTGGGCGTGATTCGCATCCTGATCGAGCGCGACTTGCCGCTGTCTCTGCACGACCTGATCAACGGTGCTTTTTCGGTATTCGATCACGCCCTTGGGTTGGGGCAGGCACATACTGATCTGCAAATTTTCTTCTTCGAACGCATGCGCAGTTATTTTGCGGATGCCAATTACACCGCGCATGAAATCGATGCCGTATTGAGCCTTCTTCCGCTGGCCGTCAACCTGATACCTTTGCAACTGGCAGCCGTGAGGGCCTTCGCCGCGCTGCCCGAAGCTGCCAGCCTCGCCGCCGCCAACAAACGGGTCGCCAATATCCTGCGCCAAGCTGAAGCCAAGGGCGAGGCGGTACGCGATGCCGATGAAAACCTGCTACAGGACCCGGCCGAGCGCGCATTGTTCGTCGCGCTGAAACTGGCCTCGAGCACCGCGATGCCGTTGTTCAAAAAAGGCGACTACACCGGTTATCTCAAAACCTTCGCTGTGCTGAAAGCACCGGTCGATGCGTTTTTTGAAACCGTCATGGTTATGGTTGAAAAAGACGAACTCCGCCTCAACCGAATCGCGCTACTGGAAGACCTTCGCCGCGAAATGAATCGCGTCGCCGACATCTCCAAACTCGCCGCATGACGCCTTTACTCATCACTCATCACTCCTCGCTCATCACTGCCTAATGAAACTCGTCATCCTCGACCGCGACGGCGTCATCAACCACGACAGCGCGGCCTACATCAAAAGCCCGGAAGAGTGGAAACCGATCGCGGGCAGCCTGGAGGCGATCGCGCTGCTGAGCCAGGCCGGGTACCGGGTGCTGGTCGCCACCAACCAGTCCGGCGTCGGCCGCGGGCTGTTCGAAATGGCAACGCTGAACGCGATTCACGACAAGATGCACCGCGCATTGGGGCTCGCCGGCGGCCGCATTGACGGCATTTTCTACTGCCCGCACGCGGACGACGCCGGCTGCAACTGCCGCAAGCCGAAACCCGGGTTGCTGGAGGAAATCGCACATCGCTTCGGCGTGAGCCTGGAAGGGGTGCCGTTCATCGGCGACTCGCTGCGTGACCTGCAGGCCGCCGTCGCGGTGGGTGCGCAACCGATCCTGGTATTGACCGGCAAGGGCAAAAAAACCCGCAAGGACGGCGATTTGCCGGAAGGCACCGTCGTTTACGACGATCTCGCAGCAGCCGTGCGCAGCCTGCTGCAATGATGATTTTTTCCAAAAACATGACAGCCTCGCCAGAGGCATGTTTTAGTCATTATTTATGCAATTTCCAATAATGGTGCTGCGCTCCACGCTGTTCGCTTTATTCCTTACCCTGATCACCCCCGTTTTTGCGGTCATCGCGATGCTGACCTTCCCGCTACCGGCGCTGACACGGTATCGCGTCATTTCCGTGTGGTCGCTCTGTGTCATGTGGGCTGCGCGCGTGGTCTGCGGCATCCGTTACCGCGTGATCGGCCACGAAAACATCCCCGCGGAACCCTGCATCATCCTGTCCAAACACCAGTCGGCCTGGGAAACGCTGGCCTTCCAGCAGATTTTTCCGCCGCAGGTGTGGGTATTGAAGCGCGAACTGCTGCGGGTACCGTTTTTTGGCTGGGGACTGGCCATGCTGTCGCCGATCGCCATCGACCGCAGCTTGCGCCGCGCAGCGCTGCAGCAACTGGTCGAACAAGGTGTTGAAAGACTGGCCGCCGGATTCTGCATTGTCATTTTCCCCGAAGGCACCCGTATCGCGCCGGGTAACCGCGGCAAATACCGCCCCGGTGGCGCGCGCCTTGCGGTGCAGACCGGCACTACGGTGATTCCGGTCGCACACAACGCCGGTACCTGCTGGGGCCGCAACGCCTTTCTCAAACGCCCGGGACTGATCACCGTCAGCATCGGTGCGCCGATCCGGCCGGATGGTACTGACGCCGAAACGCTGGCCAAACGCGTGGAAGACTGGATTGAGGGCGAGATGTTGCAGCTCGAAACCCGCTGACTCCCGGCTCCGATGACCCGCACCTATGCCCCATAGTCCGGCGCTGCAATCCGAAGTGCCGCTGTATGCAGCGCCGGAATCCGGTCCGGCCATCAATCTGGACGGCCAACGCATCACCTATACGCTGCAGCGCACCCGGCGCCGACGCACGATCTCGCTGTTGATCGATGACCGCGGCCTGCGCGTCGCAGCGCCGCTGAAAGCGCCGCAGCAGGCCATCGACGAACTGCTGCACCTGCATGCCACCTGGGTGATCCGCAAGGTCCATGACTGGCTGCAGAAACGTCCGCCGCCGCGATCCTGGGTTGCCGGTGAACAAATCATGCTCTACGGCGCACCGGTGACACTGGAAGCACATGCCGGCATCGCCATGCCGCACCTCGAAGTGGACCGGCTGTTGTTTGATCCGCAACTCGCACCGACGGCCATTGAGTCCGGGGTGCGCAACTGGCTGAAACAGCAGGCGCTGAAGTGTTTTACCCGCCGCTGCCAGGACTACAGCGCGCAACTGGAACTGCCGGCGCCGGCAGTGCGGCTGTCGAATGCGCGCACGCGCTGGGGCAGTTGCCACGCCAACGGCCGCATCAGCATGAACTGGCGGTTGGTGCAGACGCCACCAGCGTGGATTGATTACGTCGCCGCACATGAAGTCGCCCACCTGCGGCAGATGAATCATTCGCCGGCGTTCTGGCATACCGTCGCTGCGCTTGTGCCAGAGTACGCCGAACGTCGCGCCGCACTGCGCCGCGACGCGCATCGTTATCTGCTGCTGTAACCGGCTGTGC